>DATJYA010000056.1:0-4723 GCA_035499835.1 Pseudolabrys sp. | reverse complement strand
CAGGCGCACCTTGCCGCGCTCGTCCATGCCGAGGAGCTTCACCTTCACCTTGTCGCCTTCCTTGACCACGTCCGAGGTCTTGTTGACCCGGTGCGGCGCGAGCTGGCTGATGTGCACGAGGCCGTCCTTGGCGCCGAAGAAGTTCACGAAGGCGCCGAAGTCCATCACCTTGACGACGGTACCGTCATAGATGTGGCCGACTTCCGGATCGGAGGCGATCGACTTGATCCAGTTGATCGCCGCCTTGATCGACTCGCCGTCGGCGGAAGCGACCTTCACCGAGCCGTCGTCCTCGATGTTGATCTTGGCGCCGGTCTTCTCGACGATCTCGCGGATCACCTTGCCGCCGGTACCGATCACTTCCCGGATCTTGTCGGTCGGGATCTTGAACGACTCGATGCGCGGGGCGTGTTCGCCCAATTCGGCGCGCGCCGCGGTAAGCGCCTTGCCCATCTCGCCGAGGATATGCAGGCGGCCGTCCTTTGCCTGGGCAAGAGCGACCTTCATGATCTCCTCGGTGATGCCGGCGATCTTGATGTCCATCTGCAGCGAGGTGACGCCGTTGTCGGTGCCGGCCACCTTGAAGTCCATGTCGCCCAGATGATCCTCGTCGCCGAGGATGTCGGAGAGCACGGCAAAGCGCTTGTCCTCGAGAATGAGCCCCATGGCGATGCCGGCGGTGGGGCGCTTGAGCGGTACGCCGGCATCCATCAGCGCCAGCGACGAGCCGCAGACGGTGGCCATCGACGACGAGCCGTTCGATTCCGTGATCTCGGAGACGAGACGGATGGTGTAGGGGAACTCTTCCTTCGACGGCAGCATCGGATGGATCGCGCGCCAGGCGAGCTTTCCGTGGCCGATCTCACGACGTCCGGGCGCGCCGATGCGGCCGGTCTCGCCGACCGAGTAGGGCGGGAAGTTGTAGTGCAGCAGGAACGTCTCTTTGTACGTCCCCTGCAGCGCATCGATGAACTGCTCGTCTTCCGAGGTGCCGAGGGTGGCGACGACGAGGGCCTGGGTCTCGCCGCGGGTGAACAGCGCCGAGCCGTGCGTGCGCGGCAGCACGCCGACCTCCGCCACGATCGGACGGACGGTCTTGACGTCGCGGCCGTCGATGCGTGTGCCGGTGTCGAGGATGTTCCAGCGCACGATCTTGGCCTCGAGTTCCTTGAACACCGCCGCGACGTGCAGCTTGTTATAGTCGGGATTGTCGGCGCCACCGGGGAAGAAATGCTCCATCACCTTCAGCTTGACGGCGGCGACGGCGTCCTGGCGGTCCTGCTTTTTCACGATCGAATAGGCTGCGCGCAGGTCCTTCTCGGCGAGGCCGAGGATTTCCTTTTCCAGTTTGGTGTTGTCCGGTGCGCTCAATTCGCGCGGCTCCTTCGCGGCCTTTTCCGCGAGCTTGATGATGGCCTCGATCACCGGCTGGAAGTGCCGGTGACCGAACATCACGGCGCCGAGCATGATCTCCTCGGACAGCTCCTTGGCCTCCGATTCCACCATCATCACGGCGTCGGTGGTGCCGGCAATGACGAGATCGAGCTGGCTTTCCGGCATTTCGTCGAGCGCCGGATTGAGCACGTATTCGTTATTGATGAAGCCGACGCGGGCGCCGCCGATCGGGCCCATGAAGGGCGCGCCGGACAGCGTCAATGCCGCCGAAGCCGCGACCATGGCGACGATATCGGGATCATTTTCCAGGTCATGCGACAGCACGGTGACCGTGACCTGCGTGTCGCAGCGCCAGCCTTCAGCGAACAGCGGGCGGATCGGACGGTCGATGAGCCGCGAGGTCAGCGTGTCCTTCTCGGTCGGCCCGCGCTCGCGCTTGAAGTAGCCGCCGGGAATACGGCCAGCCGCGTAATACTTTTCGGTGTAGTTGACGGTAAGCGGAAGGAAATCGACGCCTTCCTTCGGCTGCTTCGCCGCAACGACGGCGGCAAGCACGGTGGTCTCGCCGTAGGTGGCGACGACGGCGCCGTCGGCCTGGCGGGCTATCCGCCCCGTCTCGAGGGTGAGCTTGCGCCCGCCCCAGTCGAGCTCAACGCGATGAATATCGAACATTTTGTCTTTCTCTCATGGTTCTCGGCCCGGCCCGAATGCCATGAGCAAGACGGCGAGAGGCTGCGCGTCACCGGCGGAAACATGGTGCGAACAGCGTCTGGCGATCCTGCCATGGCGTTTCGAGCCTTGCCTTGTCGGGGCACGGACCTTGTCCTGCCCCGGTCTGTCGCCGGCAGCGCTTGTCGCTGCCGGACCTTAAAAGCGAATGCATCAGCGCACTCGCGTGATGAAACGCGCAGCCGATGGCTGCGCGGGCACAAAATCAGCGACGGATGCCGAGCTTCTCGATCAGCTCCTTGTAACTCTTCTCGTTAGTGCGCCGCAGGTAATCGAGCAGCGTGCGGCGTTGACCCACGAGCTTGAGCAAGCCGCGCCGGGAATGGTTGTCCTTGACGTGAGTCTTGAAATGCTCGGTGAGATTGTTGATGCGCTCGGAGAGGATCGCCACTTGCACTTCCGGCGACCCGGTATCCCCGGGCTTTTTGGCATAGGTCTTGATCACTTCGGCCTTGCGGCCGGTGGTTACCGACATCGGTTACCCTCGTTTTGCTCCGGCACTGCCCACCAGGCCGGAAAGGTTGAACACACGCTTGGGGACGATTTCGCCACGATCCACTTCGGCGAGAGCCAAGAGGCGGCCCGCCGCCGTGACATAGACCGTGCCGCGGATATTGGGAGCGTCCCGTCCGCGCAACAAAACGGCTTGGCCCCTGTGGAGCCTTGCCGCATCAGACCCGCTGACGGCCAGCGCCGGGATGTCGTCCAGCGCGGTCTCGACGGGCATGAGCGCGTCGGCGAGGCTCGCCTCGCCGGCCGCGGCTCTATGGCATAGCGCCTCCAAATCTTCCAGTGAAATCATGGTTTCCGCGCCAAAGGGGCCGACTTCGACCCTTCGGAGTGCGCAAACATGGCCAAAACAGCCTAAACGACGCCCCATGTCGCGGGCGAGCGCGCGGACATAGGTCCCTTTGCCGCATTCGGCCTCGAATTCGGCATGGTCGGGATCGGGGGTTTCGAGCAGGTCCAGACGGGCGATTTCGACCGGGCGAGCCTGGAGTTCCACCTGTTCGCCGTCGCGGGCAAGGTCATAGGCACGTTCACCCTCGATCTTGATGGCGGAATAGCGCGGCGGCACCTGCTGGACGGTGCCGATGAAGGAAGGCAACAGCGCCCGGATAGCCTCCGCCGTCGGGCGGGTTTTGCTCGTCTCGGTAACGCGGCCCTCGGCATCGTCGGTGTCGCGCTCTTCGCCCCAACGCACGGTAAATCGGTAGAGCTTGTGCCCGTCCATGACGAAGGGAACGGTCTTGGTCGCCTCGCCGAGCGCGATCGGCAGCATGCCCGAAGCGAGCGGGTCGAGCGTGCCGGCGTGACCGGCACGCTTGGCCGTGAACAGGCGCTTGATGGCGCCGACCGCATGGGTGGAGGTCATGCCCACCGGCTTGTCGAGGATGACCCAGCCATGCACGTCGTGCTTCTCGCGCCGGCGCTGCTTCGGTCCGGCGTCCGGTACGGCAGGCGTCTTTAGTTCGACTTCACTCATCGTCGCCCTCATCCTCGAGGTCGCGCTTGACCGACGGCGAGCGCAGGAGCTTGTCGATGCGCTCGGCTTCGGCGAAGCGGTCGTCGATGCGAAAGCGGATGTCGGGCGCGAATTTCAGGTTGATGCGGTGCGCGATCTCGGCGCGCAGGAATTTCTTGTTGCGCTCGAAGGCGGCGACGACCTGATCGGAGTCTCGGCCGGCCAGCGGCATCACGTAAATGGTGGCGAGCCGCAGGTCCGCGGTCATGCGCACTTCCGGTACGGTGATGAGGTGGCCCTCGATCACCGGATCGTGCACGTCGCCGCGCGCGAGCATGTCGGCCACCGCGTGACGCACCAGTTCGCCGACGCGCAACTGGCGCTGCGAGCCGCCGGGCGCGTTATCGCGATGATGTTTGTGTCGTGCCATTTTCTCTCCGGCGTCATCGTCCGTGAAAGCGGACGCTCCAGCCCCTGAAGGACTGGATGCCCCGCTTCTGCGGGGCATGATGGTCTGTGTTTGAGGTGAAGCGCTCCTGAACCCTACGCTGTGAGACTTGGACTCACAGCGAGCGTTGAATCGACTCCACCCGGTAGCATTCGATCACGTCGCCTTGCCGCATGTCCTGGTAGTTCTCGAAGGCCATGCCGCATTCCATGCCGGCGGAAACTTCGCGCACGTCGTCCTTGAAGCGCTTGAGTTGCGACAGCTTGCCCTCATGGATCACGACGTTGTCGCGGATCAGGCGCACATTGGCGCCGCGCTCCACGGTGCCGTCGGTGACACGGCAGCCGGCGACATTGCCGATCTTGGAGACCTTGAAGATTTCCAGGATCTGGGCGTTGCCGAGCATGGTTTCGCGCAGCGTCGGCGCGAGCAGGCCCGACATCGCCTTCTTCACGTCGTCGACGAGGTCGTAGATGATATTGTAGTAGCGGATTTCGATGCCCGCGCGTTCCGCCGCCTCGCGCGCTTCCTTGTGGGCGCGCACGTTGAAGGCGATGATCGGCACGCCCGACGCCTCGGCAAGCGTGACATCGGACTCGGTGATGCCGCCGACGCCGGCATGCAGCACCCGCGCCGCGACTTCCTCGGTGCCGAGCTTTTCGATGGCGCCGATGATCGCTTCCAGC
>DATJYA010000055.1:0-6427 GCA_035499835.1 Pseudolabrys sp. | reverse complement strand
TCTGCGCTACGTGACGCAGGCGCAGGCGGTCGCCATCGACACCATCACGCTGTTTTATTTTCCCATCGCCTATGCCGGCGCCATCGTTTTCGTGTTTGCGGCGCGCGGCGTGCGCTCGTTGCGCGAACGCGGCAGCGGCCTCTACACGCTGTCCTATCCGCACCGGCAGGTGCGCGTGCCCAAGGGCATGAGCGTGCTCGAGGCGAGCCTGCGCTTCAACATTCCGCACGCCAGCGTCTGCGGCGGCCGCGCCCGCTGTTCGACCTGCCGCGTCCGTGTCGTCAGCGATATCGCCACCTTGCCGAAAGCTTCGGCGCGCGAGGCCTTTGTGCTGACGCGCGTCGGCGCCGGCGCCGACCCCTCGATCCGGCTAGCCTGCCAATTGCGGCCGCAGGGCGACATCGCCGTCGTGCCGATCCTGCAGCCGACCATCGGCGCCGCCTCGGTGCGCAGCCGCCAGCGCATGCATGTCGGCGAAGAACGTTATGTCGTCAGCATGTTCGTCGACATGCGCGGCTCGACCAGGCTTTCGGAAAAGCGGCTGGCCTTCGACGTCGTCGTGCTCATCAACCGTTTTGTCGAAGCGGTGTCGCGCGCCGTCAGCGACGCCGGCGGTCAGCCGAACCAGTTCGTCGGTGACGGCGTGCTGGCGTTGTTCGGCCTCGGCCGCGACCGCACTGCTGCCTGCCGGCAGGCGCTGCGGGCCGCTGCGCTCGTTTCCGCCAATATTGCCCACCTCAACGAGCAGATCGCCGCCGAAGGACACGAGGCCGTCGAATACGGCCTCGGCATCCATGGCGGCGAGGTCATTGTCGGCGACATCGGTTTCCGCGGCCACACCATCTTCACCGCGCTTGGCGACGCCGTGAACGTCGCGGCGCGGCTGCAGGACATGACCAAGGCGCTCGGCTGCAGGGCTGTCATCTCGGACGAGGTGTGCAAGACCGCGGGGCTGGCCGGTGATGCGCTTGCGCGCGCGGAGGTCGAAATCCGCGGCCACGACGAGACGATGACGGTCCGGACCGCAAAGGATCCTGCGGTGCTGATGAACCTGCTCGACCGGCACGCCGGCTCCGGCGAATACCGGACCGCGGCGGCGCCGGCGTGATTGCGCGTCAGCCGGCTGGGTTGCCCCCTGTCGGCTGCACCGATGCGCGCGGCAGGCGCACGCGCATGCGCACTCCGCCGCCGGGCCGATCCTCGATGCTCACCGTGCCGCGGTTGCTTTCCACGATCTGCCGCACGATGGTCAGTCCCAGCCCGGCGCCGCCACTGTCGCGGTTTCGCGAGGGTTCGAGCCGGTAGAACGGTTCGAACACCTGGGCGCGCTCGCCGGCGGGAATGCCGGGGCCGCGATCTTCCACCCATAGTTCGGCAAAGTCGCCCTCCGGGTGCAGCGAAACGTCGGCGCAGCCGCCGTAAGCCAGCGCGTTGCCGACGAGGTTGGCGACAACCCGCGTCACTCCGGCGCGCGAGCCGCGCACGACAAGCGGCGCATCGGCGCCGGCAAGCGTGATCGGCGCATGCTGCGCCTTGCGCGCCTCATATTCGCTCCGCGCGGCCTGCGCGAGGTCGACGGTCTCGTCCGGACCTCCGGCGAACGAGGCGCGCGCAAAGACGAGCGCGTCGTCCATCAACGACTGCATGCCGTCGAGATCGGCCGCCGCTTTGGTGCGCTGCTCGCTCTCGGGCAGCAGTTCGAGCCGCAGCCTGAGCCGGGTCACGTAAGTGCGTAGATCGTGGCTGATGGCGCCGAGCACCAGCGTGCGGCTGCGCAGCAGCTCGGCGATGCGCGCCTGCATGGCGTTGACGGCGCCGATCAGCGCGCGCACGTCGGGGGCGCCGCGCTCGGCGACCGGTTGCGGCTCGGCAGCGGCGCCGAAGCGCTCCACCGCACCGGTGAGTTCGGACAGCGGCTTGGTTTCGCGGCGCACGGCGATGAGCGCGGCGAGTGCGACGCCAAAGCCGAGGATCCCGGCGAGCAGACCGACGGGGACGCCGAGCAGCCGCATGGTGAGTTCGCCCGCGGTCTCGACGTCGAGATAGGCGCCGGAATTGAGGCCGACAACCGCATGCAGGCGGGCGCCGACCACGTCGCGCAGGCGGCTGATCGGCTGGCCGCCGTTTCTCGAAATGAACGACAGCGCGATGAAGCGGTCCTCGGGCGCGCCGATGAGCGCGCGCAGGCGCCGCTCGGCGTTGCCGAGCAACGCCGAGTGGACGACGTTGTCCGGCACGTTCTGGCGGATGGTCGGCGTAAATCGCAGGCTGGTCGCGGCGCGCAGGACCAGTTCGCGGTTGTTCGGCGGCACCTTGTCGAGCGCCTGCGTCAACGCGGCGATCTGCCCGAGCAGGAGCGCGAAGCCGCCTCTTTCCGGCTGCCGCCGTTGCTCGATGAAATAGACGGCGATCATGAGCATCTGCACGAAGACGATGGCGCCGACGACGATCAGGGCGAGGCGGCCGGCGATGCGAAGGCGACCCATGGGGTTGGTGCTCCGTTCCGCCGTCAAAGCGCGCGTACGTCGGCGGTGAACAGATAGCCGCCGTTGCGCACGGTCTTGATCGAGACCGCCGCCTGCGGATCGACTGCCGCAAGCTTGCGCCGCAACCGGCTCACCGAAACATCGATGGTACGATCGTAAGGATCGGCGGCGCGGCCCCGCGTCCAGTCGAGAAGCTGATCGCGCGAGAGCACGCGCTTCGGCCGTTCGAGAAAGCAGGCGAGCAGATCGAACTCCGCCGCGGTGAGCTGGACGATGGTCTCTCCGGCGCCGACCAGGCTACGCGCATCGAGATCGGCGACCAGCACGCCGAAGCCCAGCCGGCGCGGGCTCTGGTTCTGCGCCGGCCCGTCGGCTCGGCGCAGCACGGCGCGGATGCGCGCCAGCAATTCGCGCGGATTGAACGGCTTCGGCAGATAATCGTCGGCGCCGATTTCCAGCCCGACGATGCGATCGATGTCCTCGCCCTTGGCGGTCAACATCAGGATCGGCAGCGCTCCCTTGGCGCGCAGCCTCCGGCAGATGGAGAGACCATCTTCGCCGGGCAGCATGATGTCGAGCACGATGAGATCGGGACGGGTTTGCGTGAGTGCGCGGTCCATGGCGGCGCCGTCCTCGGCGCAAACGGTCGCGTAGCCCTCGCGCGCGAGAAGATCCGCCAGCAGCGAGCGGATCTCGCGGTCGTCTTCGACGATCATGATCGTGCGATCGGTCATGCCGGCACTTTAGAAACCCACATCATGGCGGCAATAGTGCGCGCGCCGCCGTTACAAAACGTTACAAAATCGCGTCTTGCTGAAACATCGCGGCAAAGGACCGCGCCCAGAGTGCCGCCCGTACGGTGCAGCCGGCGGCTTTTTCGACGCCGGACACCCCAGCAATGGAGGACCCGATGAAACTGGCTTTCCTCTCGGCATCGCTTGCCGCAGCGCTCAGTCTTGCCGCCGTCTCCGCGGCCAACGCCTGGACCCGCAGCGGCAGCGTCACCACCGCCCGCGGGACTTATTACGGCGGCGCCTCCGGCAGCTGCGGCGGCGGCAGCTGCTCGCGTTCCGGCTCCGTCACTGGCCCGTACGGCGGCACGGTCTCGCGTTCGGGCAGCATCACCCGCACCGGCCCCGACAGCTACAGCTATTCGCGCACCACCACGGGCCCGAACGGCAACAGCGTGACGCGCGGCGGCACAGTCTCAGTTAATCGCTACTGACCGCCACGCTGCGGCCGCCGGACCCGGCACCCCTGTCCCCCCGCTCTGTCCGGCGGCCGCCTCGTCTTTGACTGCGAAAGGATTGATCATGCATAGGCTCTTAGTGCCGGCGCCCGGCAGCGGAAGTATTGCGCGGCGGCTGTTGGCAATTCTGCGCGACCTGGTTCTGGCCACGGTCGCGGCTGCGATATTCTCCGTGGCATTGGCAACGATGGTGCATTCGACCGAGGCGCCGCCACGCAAGACTGTGCGTGACGCCTGCCTCAGCGACGTACGCACGCTCTGTTCCGGCATCATGCCCGGCGAAGGCCGCATCAAGCGTTGCATGGTCGAAAAATACGAACAGCTGTCCGATGGCTGCAAGACCGCCATCCGCGAATCGCGGGCACAGGCAACGAGCAAGTGAATCACTGCCGTAGCGCACGGCCGGCCGCCACATCTTCGCGGGGACGCCGTTGAACGAGAGCATCCATGACTGAACTGCTGGCTGGCGCGCACCATGGCAGAGCGATTTTCGCGCTTGTGGCGTTCGGCTTGATGCTGGCGGAATATCTCTTCGCCAGGCTCAACCATGACGACAGCTACGACGCGCGGGAAACCGCGACGTCACTGGCGATCGCCGTGGGCAACAAAGTGGTCACGGCGCTGACTGCGGGCATCGTCGCGATACCACTTCTATTCGTCTACCGTCACCGGCTGTTCGATATCCCGCTCAATTCGGTCTGGACGTGGCTCGCGCTGTTTCTCGCCGTGGAGATCAGCTACTACCTGCACCACCTGGCTATGCACAAAGTGCGCTGGTTCTGGGCGACGCACGCGGTGCACCACTCGCCGACCAAGCTCAATTTGAGCGCGGCCGTGCGGCTCGGCTGGGGCGGGCATCTGACCGGCGGCATCTTGTTCTACGTGCCGCTGATCGCGCTCGGCTTCCACCCGGCGGCGGTGTTCGGGTTGCTCAGCCTGGGCCTCGTCTACCAATTCTTCCTGCACACGGCCCATCCGCCGCATCTTGGACCTTTTGAATGGCTGCTCAATACGCCGCGCCATCATCAGGTGCATCACGCCTCAAATGCGGCCTGCGTCGACAGGAATTTCGGCGCTGTGCTCATTATCTTCGACCGGCTATTCGGCACCTTCGCCGCGGCGCCGAAGGACGAGGCGCTGCAATTCGGCGTTGCCGGCATGCCGCCCAGCGCGAACCCGCTAAACGTCGTGTTCGCCGCCTGGATGCGGATGTTCAGCGAGATGCTGCAGGCCAAGGGTGTCGGCGCCAAGCTGCGTACATTGTTGTCGCCGCCGCCGTAGGGTTCGGGTCTGTTCACGCGTCCGTTATCGCCGGTGCTGGCGCGGTCACCAGCTTCTGTCACCTTTGCCGGCGTCCTTGCGCTATTGTGGTCGCCAAATTAATCGGCCTTTTGCGCGAGGAGATCGACCATGAGCCGCCGCAACGACAATTCAGCCAGGCGTTGGTTCCCCGAGTTTCTCCCAACATTATCCGGTGTTGTTCTGTC
This sequence comes from Pseudolabrys sp., assembly GCA_035499835.1. Lineage (GTDB taxonomy): Bacteria > Pseudomonadota > Alphaproteobacteria > Rhizobiales > Xanthobacteraceae > Pseudolabrys. The sequence continues at coordinate 1,205 of DATJYA010000055.1, read as the reverse complement.
GGCGGCCATTGCGGTGGCCGCGATATCGCCGGCACGCGCGGGCGACGAGCCGCACGCTGTTCCGCTTCCGGCGGTCGACGAGCCGGCGGACGCCGCGTCCGAGGTCGCGGTCCTCGCCGGCGGCTGCTTCTGGGGCGTCCAAGGCGTCTTTCAGCACGTCAAGGGCGTCATCAGCGCGGTGTCCGGCTATGCCGGCGGTGCGGCAAAAACGGCGAGCTATGAGACCGTGTCGGACGGCGATAGCGGGCATGCCGAATCGGTACGCGTGACCTTTGACCCGCGGCAGATCAGCTATGGGCGGATCCTCCAGGTCTATTTTTCGGTCGCCCACGATCCGACCGAGGTGAACCGTCAAGGCCCGGACGTCGGCACGCAGTACCGCTCGGCGATATTTCCGACCAGCACGGCGCAAGCCGACGTCGCCAAGGGCTACATCGCCCAGCTCGATCAGGCGCACATCTTCAGGAAGCCGATCGCCACCACCATCGAGATGGACAAGGCGTTCTATCCGGCCGAGGGCTATCATCAGGATTTCCTCGTCCGCCATCCCTATTATCCCTATATCGTCTTCAACGATCTGCCGAAGATCAAGCATCTGAAACAGTTACTGCCTGATCTCTATCGCGAGAAGCCGGTGCTGGTGGCGGACGCGCGGCATTGATTTTGCCGAAAGTGGCATTGCGATGAAGAAGGGCGAGCAGCTCGCGGCGACGGCCTGAAGCTGCAAAGTCCGATTGGTTAATTGCTTCGCGGGCTGCGGCCTCCGCAATTTTTTTTGGAAATCATGCTCGGACAAGCCGTATGACCTGGGCCGCATGGCCGGTCCGCCGGCCAAATAGTTGTCTGGAAACGATGAAGCGCGCATCTATATTGCCAGACAAGGATTGCGGTGAATGGCCAATAATGACACCGAAGTTGCGGTTATCGGCGGCGGCGCTGCCGGCGTTGCCGCGGCATTTCGCCTGCGCCAAGCGGCGATTGACTGCCTTCTCGTCGAGGCACGGCCGCGGCTCGGCGGCCGCGCCTGGAGCATCGATGACGGCTCTGGCCACGCCATCGACCTCGGTTGCGGCTGGCTGCATTCCGCCGACCGCAATCCATGGGTCAAGGTAGCCGAGTCGCAAGGGCGCACCGTCGACAAGAGCATGCCGCCGTGGGCGCGCCGCGCCTTGCCCATCGGTTTTGCTCCGGGCGAGCAGGAGGAC
>DATJYA010000054.1:0-5913 GCA_035499835.1 Pseudolabrys sp. | reverse complement strand
GCCAACATCTCGGCGCGCGCCGAGGAGGTCAACAACACGCTGCGTTCGACCGGCGACTCGCTGGTGCTGGATCTCAGCCTGCGCGGCGGCGACGTGGTCTCCAAGATGGAGCAGACCGGCGCCCTCATCACCGAGACCATCGTCTCGCGCAGCAGCAATATCGCCGATACGTTCCGCGAAAGCGCCGAGACCCTGGTGGCCTCGCTCAACAGCCGCGGCGACGCCGTCAAGGACATGCTGGTCGCGCGCCTGCAGGCCTTCGAAGACATGTTCAACCACGGCGGCACCGAGCTTACCGAGAAGATCTCCCGCGATTCCGAAACGCTCGGCAGCCTGATCACCCGCCACATCACCGAATTCGACTCCACCGTAAAGACCTATGGCGGCGAACTGGTCGAACGGCTCGGGCAGCGCACTCAGGATGTGTCCGAGGCGCTGCGCAGCTATATCGACACGTTCGACCAGCGCGTCAGCGGCCGCACCAGCGAACTGACCGGCACGCTCGACCAGCGGCTGTCGCAATTCGAGCAGCGCGTCGGTTCGGGCGTGGCCGCCATTTCCGCGACGTTCACGAGCAACAGCCAGCAGATCGTCGACACCCTCGACAAGCGCGTCGCCGCCGTCGCCGAGACCATCAATGTGCGCGGCAGCACGGTCGCCGATACGATCAGCGCCAAGATCGGCGAAATCGACGGAACGCTCGGCGCCCGCGCGCTCCAGGTCGCCGACGATCTCGACAAGCGCATCGTCCGCTTCGAGGACTTGCTGGTCGGCCGCGCCGACGCAGTCACCACGCAGATCGAGACGCGCAGCAAGGCCGCCGCCGATGCGCTCGCTGCCCGCACCGAGCAATTGACGCAGTCGATCACGGTCAACGCCGCGGAAGCCGAACGCTCGCTCGGCCAGCTTGCGCTGTCCACCACCGACGCCATCCGCACCAGCGCCAGCGAGGTCGAGCGCACCCTGCTTGGCGTCAGCGCCGAGGTTGCCCGCAGCTTTGTCGGCAAGGCCGACGAAATCACCAGCACCCTTACCCAGCGCACCAACGAACTGACGACGCTGCTTTCGGATCAAAGCGGCAGCGTGGTCGCCGCAATCAGCGAGAAGGGCCAGGCATTTGCCGGCCAGGTCGGCATGGCCACCGAACTCGCCATCAAGTCGATCGAAGAGAAGGGCTTCACCTTCACCCGCACGATGCTCGACAACTCGACCGAGATCGCCCGCACCATCAACGTGGCCGGCGAATCCGCGGCAAACTCGGTGACCCGCGCCCTCAACGAATTGCACGCGACGGCGCAGACCGCCATCGACCAGTCGCAAGTGACCGCCAAGGCCACCGTTTCCGAGATGCTGGAAACGCACAACATGCTGCGCGCCGACACCACATCGCTGTTCGAGCGGTTGCGCGAGGCCAATATCATGCTGCAGGAAGTGTTGAGCGGCACGCATGAGAACATGAGCGCGCTGGAAAACACCCTGATGCTGCGCGTCTCCGAATTTGTCACCGCCATGAACGAGGTCACCGCCTCGACCGGCGAGGCGACGAGCCGCGTCGAGGCCGACATCAGCAGTTTCCGCGACATCACGTCGCGCGTCATCGGCGACCTCGGCCAGCTCGCCGAACAGTTCGACGGCCACGGCCGCGAACTGGCGAAGGCCGCCGAATTGATCGATCAGAGCAACCGGCGCACCGAAGATACCGTCAACGAGCGCCGCGTTTCCCTCGAGTCGCTCGTCGCCACGCTCGATATCCGCACCGAGGATCTCGATCAGCGGCTCAAGCGTTTCTCCGGGTTGCTCGATGAATCGCTGGAAGCCGCTTCAAGCCGCGCGCGCGACGTCGCCCGCGTCGTCTCCGAGGCGAGCAGCGAGGCGGCGCACGCGATCGCCGAGCAGTATGACCGCGTGCGGGAAAACGCCGAAGAAGAACGCCGCCGCACCGCCGAAACGCTGCGCGAAATCTACGATCAGTCTTCGGGCAACACCCGCGCCCTGTTCCAGGACACCGCCGAGCGCGCCCAGGCCCTGTTCCAGGAGACCAACGAGCGCACCCAGTCGCTGTTCGAGGAGACGAATGAGCGCACCCACGCGCAGGTCCGCGAGGCGAGCGAACGTTTCGTCGAGATGCTTTCGTCCATGAAGCAGATGTCGGCGGACATGCAGCGCGAGCTCGAATCCACGCGCAACGAGCTGCGCCGCGGCATCTTCGAGCTGCCGCAGGAAACCGCCGAGAGCGCCGCGCAAATGCGGCGCGTCATCGTTGACCAGATCGAGGCGCTCGCCGAGCTCAACCGCATCGTCGCCCGTCACGGCCGCAACCTCGACGCCGTCGAGCCCATGCGCCGGCCGTCGCGCGAGGAGCCGACGCTTGCCATCGTCGGCGGCCGGCCAGAGGTCCCGCCGCCGCCGGCGCGCAGCGAACCGCCGCTGCGGCCGGCACCGCCGTTGCGCGGCGACAGCACGAGCTTTGCCTCCCCGCCGCGTCGCAGCGAGATGCCCTCGCTCAACCCCCCACAATCGACCAGCGGCCGCGGCTGGCTTACCGACCTGCTCAACCGCGCCTCGCGCGAAGACAGCGAGCCGCCGGAGCGTGAAATCCCGCGCGAAATCCCCCGTGAAACCGTCCGCGAGACCGCACGCAGCGGCGAAGAGCGCACGCCGCGGCACTCGATCGAGTCGCTGGATTCGCTTTCGGTCGATATCGCGCGCATGATCGACCATGACGCCGCCGCGGACCTGTGGGACCGCTACAAGCGCGGCGAACGCAATGTCTTCACGCGCCGGCTCTATACGTTGCAGGGGCAGAAGGCGTTCGACGAGATCCGCAAGAAGTACCGCTCCGACCGCGAATTCAAGCAGACCGTGGACCGTTACATCAGCGAGTTCGAACGGCTGCTCGAAGAGGTTTCGCGCGATGACCGCGGACAGGTGGTGGCGCGCACCTATCTCACGTCGGAAACCGGCAAGGTCTATACCATGCTCGCGCACGCCGCCGGGCGCTTCGACTGATCCCGGCGGCTATGTGCGGCATGGATCGTAAGCAGGATTTCCGTGCGGCGGCCGGATAGGCCGCAATCGCGTTATTTGCTGCTGCTGCCGCCGAAGATCAGCCGGCTCGGGTTCTTGTCGAAATTCTTCACCGCGGTGTCGATCGTGCCCAGCGTGCGATGCAAGTCGCCACCGACAACCTCGATCTGCTTGTTCCCGGTCACCAGCAGCCGATTGAGGTTGACCGATATCTCCGCGGTGCGCTGTTCGAGATTGTCGGACAGCGTACGGATCGACCGCGCGGCATCGTTGATCGATCGGGCGGTCTCGTTGAGCTGGCCGCTCTTGCCGTCGTCGCCGCCGGCAAGATCCTGAACGCCCATGACAATCTTGTCGATACGGTCGGCGTTGCCGGCCAGCGACTTGGTGAAGGTGTCGATATTCTTGAGCGCATCCTTGAACATCGCCTGGTTGTCGGCGACGAAATCATCGAGCCGGCGCAGCGTGTCGCGCGCGGCTTGCGTGAAATCGAGCGTGGCCGCGGGCGGCGCGGTCAGCGTCGCCGGGCTCCCTTTTGCGCTTTCGAGGATCGGCGAGTCCGGCGTGCCGCCCTTGAGCGCAATCTGCGCCACGCCTGTCAACCCCTGGAATTCAAGTCCGACTTCGACGTCGGAATGAATCTGCACGACCTTGTCGATGTTCACCAGCGCCGCGACCTCCTTGGGCCGCTGCGGATCGAGCTTGAGGCTGGTCACCTCGCCGACCTGGATGCCGTTGAGCAGGACGTTGGCGCCGGTGTGCAGGCCCGCCACCGAGCCCTGGAACACGATGCGGTACGGCACGCGCTCGCGCGTGGCACCGACGTTCTGGAACCAGTAGACGAAGCCGAAGATGCCGGAGATCACGGCCAGCGTGAACAGTCCGATCAGCACATAGTTCGCTTTGGTTTCCATCGCTCCTGCCGGCTACACGTTCAACGTTACTTGCACCTTGTTGTCCTCATGCGAGCGCTTGCCGTGGAAATAGGCTCTCAGCCACGGATGCGTGGACGCGAGCATCGTTTCCATCGAGCCCGCCGCAATGATCTTGCCTTGCACCAGCACCGCGATGCGGTCGCACACGGTGTGCAGGCTGTCGAGGTCATGAGTTACCATGAAAACGGTGAGCCCCAAAGTCCGCTGCAGCGTGGCGATCAAGGTGTCGAAATCGGCGGCGCCGATGGGGTCGAGGCCGGAGGTCGGCTCGTCGAGAAAGACGATGTCCGGATCGAGCGCGAGCGCGCGCGCCAGCGCCACGCGCTTGGTCATGCCGCCGGAGAGTTCGGACGGAAACTTCTCGCAGACGTCGGCATGCAACCCGACGAGTTCCAGCTTGGCGACGACGAGATCGTCGAGCAGTCTGTCGGACAGGCGCAGGTACTCGCGAATGGGAAATTGGATGTTTTCACGGACATTCAGCGAGGAGAACAGCGCGCCCTCCTGGAACAGCACGCCCCAGCGACGCTCCACCGCCTGCCGCTCGGATTCGCTCGCCGCCGCCATGTCGACGCCGAGCACCCTGATCGTGCCATCCCGCTTCGGCAGCAGCCCGATGATGGTGCGCATCAGAACCGATTTGCCGGCGCCGGAGCCGCCGACGAAGCCGAGGATCTCGCCGCGATAGACGTCGAGATTGACCTTGTTGAGCACGACCTGCTGGCCGAAGCCGACCACGACGTCGCGCACCTCGATGATCGCTTCCTTGCCCGAATTGTTCAGGTCCTGGGCCATCGCCTACATCCCGATTGAGGCAAAGAAGATCGCGAACAAGCCATCGAGCACGATGACGAGGAAGATCGATTCCACGACCGACACCGTGGTCTGCATGCCGAGCGACTCGGCGCTTCCTTTCACCGCCATGCCTTCGACGCACGCCACCGCCCCGATCACCAGCGCCATGAACGGCGCCTTGATCATGCCGACCTTGAACGTGTCCATCGAGATCGCTTCTTTCAGCCGCTGCAGATAGATCTCCGGGTCGATGCCGCCGTAGAGCCAGCACACCAGGCCGCCGCCGTAGAGCGCGGCCATCGATCCGAGAAATGTGAGCAGCGGCACGGCGATGATCAGCGCCAGAATGCGCGGCAGGATGAGCACCTCGACCGGGTCGAAGCCCATGATGCGCAGCGCGTCGATCTCCTCGCGCATCTTCATCGAGCCGAGCTCCGCCGTATAGGCGCTGCCCGAACGGCCGGCCACCATGATGCAGACGATCAGCACGCCAAGCTCGCGCAGCACCAGGATGCCGAGCATGTCGACGACATAAATATCGGCGCCGAATTTGCGGAAATGAAAGATGCCCTGCTGGGCGATGATGCAGCCGATGAGGAAGGTGATCAGCAGGACGATCGGCACGGCGCGCCAGCCGACATTGTCCACGTGATGCACCATCGCGGTAAAACGGAAGCGCACCGGCCGCGCGACGACGCGCAGCAGCGCGACCACGACCGCGCCGAGCATGTTGATGATATCGGCAAAGCCCTGCCAGACGTAGACGACGCTCTCGCCGATCGAAGCGATGGCGTACAGCGGTCCGCCGCCGCCGAGATGCGCCGGCGCTTCTTCCGGCGGCAAGGCATGCAATTTGTCCAGCAGCGTGCGGTGGTCGTCCTTCAGTCCAAGCAGATTCGTGGCGCAGCCGCGGCTGGCGAAGTCACGCTCCAGCCGCTCCAGCAGCAAGGCGCCATAGGTGTCGAGCCGTTCCACCCGGCTCATGTCGATATCGACGCGGCGAAACGTGCCGCGTTGGCGCGTCTGCGCGTCGATCAGCGCCTCGAGCTGGCGCGCGCCGGTCGCGGTCCATGGACCGCCGGCAGCGAGCCGAAGGCGTTCTCCGTCCGTTGTGCCTTCAAGCAGGACGTCACTCACGCGAAGGGCCTCATGGGCG
>DATJYA010000053.1:0-3156 GCA_035499835.1 Pseudolabrys sp. | reverse complement strand
AGCGCCACCGCCTTGCGGCCGAGCGATTTCGCGCGCGCGCGCGCGGCTTCGATGACGATGCGGTGGCCGCGATGCACGCCGTCGAAATTGCCGATGGCGACGACGGCGCCGTGCAGTGCAGCATCGGCGCCGTCACGCACGACCGTGAAAGCATTGACCGGTGCGTTCGAATCATTCATCGGCGGGATGGGGAGTTGAAACGAAAAAAAGATATCACGGCGGTGCGCCTAGTTTTACGCCATGCCTGCCGTTTCGGCGCCAAACACGGTTACAGCTTCGTTAACAAAGCTTCAAATTAACCGGTTATTCAAGCGCCATTGCTACCTTCGCTGCAGTCTCGGGAGGCCCCTCCGCGGGCAATACGTCATGGCTACCGATCTGTCGATGCCGGTCCTGATCGTGGACGATTACAACACCATGGTGCGGATCATCCGCAACCTGCTCAAGCAGCTCGGCTTCGAGCACATCGACGACGCCAATGACGGTTCGGCCGCGCTGGCCAAGTTGCGCGAGCGCAAATACGGCCTAGTTATTTCCGACTGGAACATGGAACCGATGACCGGCTACGACCTGCTGCAGGAGGTGCGCTCGGATCCGATGCTGGCGACGATCCCCTTTATCATGGTGACCGCCGAATCGAAGACCGAGAACGTCATCGCCGCCAAGAAGGCCGGCGTGTCGAACTACATCGTCAAGCCGTTCAACGCGCAGACGCTCAAGAGCAAGATCGACGCGGTGTTCCCCGACGTCGTTGCCGCGGCGGCCCAGTAAGCGCTACCACACCAATTGACGCATCACCGCTTTCGGCGGCGCGCCGGCCGTGGCGAACAAGCCGCCGAGCGCGTGCGCCTGCGGGTGTTCGCGGCTGCCCAGCTCCTCGGCGTGAATTCCTGAGGTGATGAACAGGCAATCGACGCCGAAGGCGTGCGCGCCGGCAAGATCGGTGCGCACCGAATCCCCGATCGCCAGCACCCGGCGCAGTTGCGCCTTGCCTGCGGCGCCCGTTTCGGCCTTGACCAGCGCCATGTCGTAAATCGGCCGGTACGGTTTTCCCGCATAGAGAACATCGCCGCCCAGACTGGCATAGATGTCGGCAATCGAACCGGCGCAATAGACCAGGCGGTCGCCGCGCTCGACGACGATGTCCGGATTGCCGCAGACCATGAACAGCTTGCGCCTGAGCATCGTTTCAAGCCGCGCGCGGTAATCGTCCGGCGTCTCCTTCTCGTCGTCGACGAGGCCCGAGCAGACGACATAGTCGGCACTCTCGATCGGTGCAAAGCGCACATCGAGCCCGGCGAAAATCGAACGGTCGCGCTCCGGGCCGAGGTGAAACAGGCTTTGTCCGGGCCGCTTCCGGATCACGCTGCGGGTAACGTCGCCGGACGACACGATCGCGTCATAGGTTTCACGCGGGACCTGCAGGCGCTCGAGCTGGCGGGCAACCACCTCGCTCGGGCGCGGCGCATTGGTGATGAGGACCACCGCGGCGCCGCCGGCGCGCGCCCGCATCAAGGCGTCGCAGGGTTCGGGAAAGGCATGGACGCCATTGTGGATAACGCCCCAGACGTCGCTCAACAGCACGTCGTAATCGGAAGCGAGCGCCGAAAAGTGCGGGATGACGGGGGGTGTGGCGCTCATGGCGCAGCTTCTTAGCCGAAGCCGCAAGGACCCGGCCAGCGTTTTTGCTCAGCTGGCAATTGCCGTTGGGGTGAACTCGCCCGAGGGGTCAACTGCCGATGGCGGCGTCTTGGCGCCGCCGGCGCCGCCCTGCAGCGCCTCGGCGCGCACCGGCCGCGGCGGCGAAAACAGGAAGCCCTGGCCGAAGCGCACGTCGTAGTCGAGCAAATCGACGACCGTGCTTTCGGTCTCGATGCGTTCGGCGACAAGATCGATGCCGAAACGCGCCAGCAGGTCGGCGAGGTCGGCGGGATGAATATCGCTGGTGCTGCCGCTGAGGCGGCTGAGCAGCATCTTTGCCGGCACCTTGACGAAACGGAAGCCGCGGTCCGCCAGTTCCTTGGGCTCGAGACGCAGATCGGCGACATGATCGAGCGAGAAGCGGAAGCCCCGCTCGGCGAGCGAGGCGAGAGCCTCGTTTTCGATCGGGCCGAAGTCGCGATAGGCGGCGTGGGTGAATTCGAGCAGCATCGCCGGACCGAGCGCGCGATTGGCGTCCATGAAATCGTGGAACTGCCGGAAATAGGCGGCGTCCTGCAGCGTGGTGGCGCTGACATTGCAGAACAGGCCGACGTCGCGGTTCTTGATCTGCAGGCGGCGGATCACCTGCACGCAGCGGAAGATCAGCAGATTGTCGAGCTTGGGCATCAGCCCGGATTTTTCCGCAATTTCGATGAACTCGGCCGCCGGCACGACGTCGTCCTGCTCGGTGCGCAGCCGCGACACCGCCTCGTAATAGCGGACCTTGCGCTGCGGCAGCGTGACGATCGGCTGCAGATAAAGATCGATGCGGTTGGCGTCGATGGCGGCGGCAATGGTCGCGCTCATGCCTTCGCGGCTGATGTTGCCGAGGACACTCGGCGCGCCGACCGGTTCGCTTTCGCCGGGCGGCAGCACGCTCTCCGGCATCGGTATGGAGAGCGGCTTCGGCTCCGGCATTACGCCCTGCTCCTGCAGGATCGCCTCGTGGCCGGCCACGGTCTCGGCGAGCTGCTTGACCAGCGCGCCGAGTTCGCCGATCTCGACGGCGAGCGGATCGATCGCGCCGTGCGTGCGGTTGACGCTTCTGCGCATGTGCTCGTCCATTTCGTTGAGCCGGCGCGTCATCTCCGCCATCTGCCGCGACAGGTCCGAGCTGCCGCGCGAAAGATCGGCAATCTGGTCGCCGAGCTGGCCGCGGTCGCGCAGCCGACTGGCGATATTGTTGTAAAGAACCATGGCGACGAGCGCGCCAAGCGCGACAATCGCCGACATGCTGGCGTCGACCTTCAGACCGAGGAAGAGCACGGCGCCGAGCGAAGCCGCGATAAGCACCATGCAGACGGCGATGAAAGTGGCGCTGATGCGGTGCATGAAGCCTATCCTGCGGGCCCACGCTGAAAGTGATTCGCGCGAGCCCCCACAATGTTCATGACGCCACGGGTCCGCGCAACAGGCAACTCCTGCTATGGTCAGGCGAATTCGCTTCGAATTCAA
>DATJYA010000052.1:0-6905 GCA_035499835.1 Pseudolabrys sp. | reverse complement strand
CGGGGTCCCGGATCAGCGGCGCACCGCTAACGCGCTGCACCGCATCCGGGACACGACTCCAATTTAACCGTGTATGATTCCCGTCGATGCCTGCCGCAAAACCCAACGTCTTCAACATCCCCGCATCAGCACGGTTCCTGCCGGTGCTGATCGATGCCTTGCTCGGCGGCAAGCTGGTGCCGGGCTTTCCGACGACGCGCGATCCGCTCGAGCTGGCGCAGGCGACGCTCTATTTGCCAACGCGGCGCGCGGTCCGTCTTGCCCGCGACGTCTTCCTCGAGCGCATCGGGACCGACGCCGCGATCCTGCCGCGCATCCTCGCCGTCGGCGACATCGACGAGGACGAGTTCGCCTTCGCCGAGGCCGCGACCGCCGGCCTTGCCGCCGCCGCGCTCGATCTGCCGCCGGCCATTCCCACGCTTGAACGCCGGCTGCTGCTCGCCGAGCTGATCCTGAAATGGGCGAATTCCGCGGCGCTGCGCGGCGCCGAAGGCTCGCCGCTGATCGCCAATACGCCGTCGGCGGCGCTTGGCCTCGCCGACGATCTCGCCCGCCTGATCGACGACATGACCACGCGGCAGGTGAGCTGGGACCGGCTCGACGGCCTGGTGCCCGACGCCCTCGATCCCTACTGGCAGCTCTCGCTCGAATTCCTGAAAATCGCGCGCGGCAGCTGGCCGGCGCTCCTGGCCGAGCGCGGCGCCATCGAAACCGCCGAGCGCCGCGACCGCTTGATCGAGGCCGAGGCGCAGCGGCTTGCCAGCAGCAAGGCGCCGGTGATCGCCGCGGGTTCGACCGGCTCGATGCCGGCAACGGCAAAGCTGCTCGCCACCATCGCGCGGCTGCCGCACGGCGCGCTGGTGCTGCCCGGCCTCGACATGGATCTCGACGAGGCTTCCTGGGCCGCGATCGCCGGCAACTCCGACGACAAGAGCCACAATGGCGAGCCGTCGTGGGGCCATGCGCAATTCGCCATGCGGGCGCTGCTGGCCACGCTCGGCATCGAACGCCGCGAGGTGGCGCAGCTTGCGCGCGCGCAAGGCCGCGAACGCGTGGTGTCCGAAGCTTTGCGGCCGGCAGCCACCACCGACCACTGGCGGCAGCGCGCCGGCAGCGACGCCTTCGCCGAGGCGGCCGATGCCGCCATGGCCTCGATGACGATGATCGAAGCCGCCAATGCCGAGGAGGAAGCCCTCGCCATCGCCGTTGCCTTGCGTGAAGCTCTGGAAACGCCGGGCAAGACCGCCGCGCTCGCCACACCCGACCGCGCGCTCGCCCGCCGCGTCGCGTCCGCGCTCGAGCGCTGGCAGGTGACCTTCGACGATTCCGCGGGCGTCGCGCTTGCCGACATGCCAGCCGGCATTTTCGCGCGGCTCGCTGCCGAAGCAGCCCTTGGCGGCCTCGAGCCGGTGACGCTGCTTGCTCTGCTCAAGCATCCGCTGCTGCGGCTCGACGCCGCCAAGGATGCGCATGCCATGACCATCGCGACGCTGGAGCAGACGGTGCTGCGCGGTCCGCGCCCGCGGCCCGGCAGCGAAGGTCTCGACCGCGCTTTCGCCGCCTTCCGCCTCAATCGCGACGCGCTTCACCGCAACGATCCGCGCTGGCTGATCGCCGACGACAGGTTCGACGGCACCGCCGAACTGATCGGCCGCCTCGCCGCGGCGCTCGCCCCGCTCGAAGACGTGAAGAAGCGCCATCCGCTCGCCGAGCTTGCCCGCCGCCATCGCGAGGTGATCGTGGCGCTGAGCCGCGACAACAAGGGCGCGGCCGCGGCCTTCGCCGGCCCCGACGGCCTCAAGCTGGAGCAGGCCCTGGAAGAGCTTGCCGCGAGCCCGTCCGCGGCGGGTCTCGCCGTCGCCAAGGGCGACTACGCCGAGCTTTTTCACGCCAGCATCAGCGGGCGTATGGTGCGCCGGCCGGAGCGCGCGAACGTGCGCGTGCACATCTTCGGCCTGCTGGAAGCGCGTTTGCAGAGCGTCGACCGCGTCGTGCTCGGCGGCCTCAACGAAGGCACCTGGCCGGGCGAAACGCGCAGCGATCCGTGGCTGTCGCGGCCGATGCGCGCGGCGCTCGGCCTCGATCCGCCGGAACGGCGCATCGGGCTGTCCGCGCACGATTTCGCCCAGGCGCTCGGCGCCGGCGAAGTCGTCCTCGCCCGCGCGCAAAAGGTCGCCGGCGCGCCCGCCGTGACCTCGCGCTTTGTACAGCGTCTTGCCGCCGTTGCGGGAGATGCGCGGTGGCAGGCGGCGATCGCGCGCGGCGAACACTATCTCGCATGGGCGCGCGCGCTCGATGCGGCGGAGCGCGTTACGCCCGCCGCGCGGCCCGCGCCGGTGCCGCCGCCGGACGCGCGGCCCGACCGCCTTTCGGTTACCGACATCGAGAACTGGCTGCGCGATCCCTACACGATCTATGCCAAGCACGTGCTGCGGCTGTTTCCGCTCGAACCGGTCGATACCCTTCCGGGCGCCGCCGAGCGCGGCAGCATCATCCATGAAGCCATCGGCGAGTTCACCAAGACATATTCCGCCACCGGCCTTCCGGCCGATCCTGAAAGCGAACTGATCCGCTTCGGCGAAAAGAGCTTCGCCCCGTGGCAGGATTTTCCCGAGGCGCGCGCGCTGTGGTGGCCGCGCTTCAAGCGCATCGCCAACTGGTTTGCCGCCTGGGAACGCCAGCGGCGCCCGGGCCTTGCCACAGTCCATGGCGAGATCAAGGGCGAGCTGAAAATCCCGCTGCAGGCACGCACCTTCACCCTGTCGGCGCGCGCCGACCGCATCGAGCAGCGTGCGGATGGCAGCTACGCCATCCTCGACTACAAGACCGGCCAGCCGCCGACCACGCCGCAGGTGCAATCGGGGCTTGCCCCACAGCTCACGCTGGAAGCCGCGATCCTGCGCGGTGGCGGCTTCGAAAATGTCGCGGCGGGCCCGGTCGTGCAGGTGAGTTACGTCCGCCTCAAGGGCGGCGAGCCGCCCGCCAAACAAGAAGACATCAAGTTCAAGGATCGCACACCTGACACAGTCGCCGCCGACGCGCTGACGAAACTGACCGGCATCGCCACACGATTTTTGCTCGAAGGCGAGCCCTATCGATCGCTCGTTCATCCGATGTGGGCGCGGCACTACGGCGACTACGATCATCTGGCGCGGGTGAAGGAATGGGCGGCCTCCGGCGGCGAGAGCGAATATGAGGGCCCGCCGTCATGAGCGCACCGCGCAAGATTCCCGACGCGGCAACGGCGCGGCAGATCGCCGCCGCCGATCCCGACCAATCCGTCTTCGTCTCGGCCAATGCCGGCTCCGGCAAGACCCACGTGCTGGTGCAGCGCGTCATCAACCTGCTGCTGCGCGGCGAAGACCCGGCCAAGATTCTCTGCATCACCTTCACCAAGGCCGCCGCGGCGAACATGGCTGCGCGCGTCTTCAACACGCTGGCCGAGTGGACCACGCTGTCCGACGAGGCGCTCGACGAGAAGATCAGGACCGGCACCGGCAAGCCACCCGACGCCACGCAGCGCGCGAGGGCGCGGCGGCTCTTTGCCGGTGCGCTGGAGACGCCGGGCGGGCTCAAGGTGCAGACCATCCACGCCTTCTGCACGCGGCTGCTGCATCAGTTTCCCTTCGAGGCCGATGTCGCCGCGCGCTTCGAGGTGCTCGACGAGGCGACCACCGGGCAGATGCTAAGCAAGCTCACCCTCGACGTCATCCTCGAAGGCGCGACCGAACCCGACAGCCCGCTCGGGCAGGCGCTGGCCAATGCCATCACCGCGGCGGCCGACGTCACCTTCAAGGAAGTGATCGCGGAGACCATCCGCCAGCGCGACCTCGTCACCGCCTGGGTCGAGCGCGCCGGCGGCGTGCGGCAGGCGATCGATGAGTTGACCCGCGCTTTCGGCCTCGATCCGGGCGACAGCATCGGCAAGGTCGCGGACGAATTTTTCTCGGGCTCGCTCATTCCGCAGACCGAGTGGCCGGCGCTGATGGCGGTCCTCGAAAGCGGTTCGAAAACCGACAAGGAGCGCGCCGCCTCGCTCGCCGCCGCGGCCCAAGCCACCGACCGCGAGCGGGTCGAGCATTACCTCGATGTGTTCTGCACCGATAGGCGCGCGGGCCGCGCCAGCGTCATGACCAAGCCGCTCGCGGCAAAGCAGCCGGAATGGGCGCAGAAACTCGCCGACGAACAGGCCCGCGTCTGCGCGCTGGTGGCCCGCGAGTTCGCGCTGCGCGCGCGCGACCGCAGCGCCGCCCTCATCACCGTTGCCTTCGCCGTGATCGAACGCTACCGCAAGGAAAAGGACCGGCGCGGCCTGCTCGACTACGAGGACCTGATCGGCAAGACGCTGGCGCTGTTCAGGAAAACCTCGGCGGCCTGGGTGCTCTACAAGCTCGATCTCGGCATCGATCATGTGCTGGTCGACGAGGCGCAGGACACCAGCCCCGAGCAGTGGGAGATCATCAGCACGCTGGTGTCCGAATTCGTCCAGGCCAGCGCCAGGCCGGAGAAGAAGCGCACGATCTTCGCCGTCGGCGACGAGAAGCAGTCGATCTTCTCGTTCCAGGGCGCGGCGCCGCACGCCTTCGCCGAGATGCGTGAGCAATTCCGCCGCCTGTTCGAGCCCGGCGAGGTCGCCTTCGCCACCGAGAAACTGCACTACTCGTTCCGCTCCGCGGCGCAAGTGCTGGAAGCGGTGGACACCGTGTTCAAGCAGCCGCAGGCGTTCCGTGGCTTAACCTCCGAGGAAACCTGGACCGTGCATCAGGCGCTGCCGGACGCCGCGCCCGGCGAGGTGGAAATCTGGGACCTGATCGGGCCCGACGAGAAAGACACCGGCAAGGAAGGCTGGGACGCGCCATTCGACCTCACCAGCGATACGAGCCCCGCGATCAAGCTCGCGGCGCGCATCGCGCGCACGGTCGGGGCATGGGTTGCGCGGGGCACGCGGCCGCGCGACGTGCTCGTTCTGGTGCGCCAGCGCGGGCCGTTCTTCGAAGCGGTGATCCGCGCGCTCAAGCGCGAGCAGATCGAGGTCGCCGGCGCCGACCGTCTCGTCCTCACCGAGCACATCGCCATTATGGATCTGATGGTGCTCGGCGATGCGCTGCTGCTGCCGGGCGACGACCTGGCTTTGGCGACCGTGCTGAGAAGCCCGCTATTCGGCCTTTCCGACGAGCAACTGTTCAAGCTTGCCTATGAACGCAAGGGTCCGCTGCGGGCGGCGCTGCGCGCGAAAACCGCTGAAGAGGCGGCCTTTGCCGGGGCATCGGCCGCGCTCGACGAGCTCACGGCAAAGGCGCGGGTGATGGCGCCGTTCGAGTTCTACGCTCACGTTCTCGGCGCTCGGCAGGGCCGGGCCCGGTTTCTGTCGCGGCTCGGCGTCGAAGCCTCCGACCCGATCGACGAATTCCTCAATCTGGCGTTGGTTTACGAGCAGCGCCAAACGCCGTCGCTGCAGGGCTTCCTCAACTGGGTGCGCGCCGCGCAGAGCGAGGTGAAGCGCGACATGGAGATGGCGCGCGACGAAGTGCGGGTGATGACGGTGCACGGCGCCAAGGGGCTGGAGGCAAAGAACGTCATCCTGGTCGACACCACGACGACGCGGCCGGAAGGCGCGCATCCGCCGCGCCTGCTCAGCGTGCCGCTCGAAGGCGCAGCGCCCGGCGCCACCGGATTGATCTGGGGCGTCGCCAAGGACAAGGATGCCGGCCCGATGGCGGCGGCGCGCCAGCGCGCCATCGACGCCGCCAGGGATGAATACCGCCGGCTGCTCTATGTCGGCCTGACCCGCGCCGCCGAGCGGCTGCTGGTGTGCGGCGTCAAAGGTGAGAAAAAAATTCCGGAAGGCTGCTGGTACGAGCTCGTGCTCGACGCGCTCAAACCGCTGTCGGTCGAGACCGACACCGCCGACGGCAAGGTCTGGCAGTTCCGCAAGTTGGACCGCACAGCGCCGGCGGACGCGGCAGGCGCGCGGGAGAAGATCGCGCTGCCCGACTGGCTGCGCGGCAACACTCCGGCGGAGCCTGAGGCGGTGCGCACCGTCACGCCGTCGTCGGCGATCGATGACGAGGACAACCGGCCGGCCGGCGGCGGCGACCGGCAGGCGGCGCTGCTGCGCGGCTCGCTCATGCACCGGCTATTGCAGTCGCTGCCCGACATCGCCGCCGAAAGTCGCGCCGCGGCGGCGGAAAAATTCATGGCGCGCGCCGGTTCGGCGCTGGCCAAAGAAGAACGCGTTGTTCTGGTTGATCGGGCGCTGTTCCTGCTCAATTCGCCGCAGTTCGGCGCCCTGTTCGGCCCCAACAGTCGCGCCGAGGTCCCCATCGTCGGCCGCATCGCACACGGCGGCAAGACCGTCCAAGTCTCCGGCCAGGTCGACCGGCTGGCGGTGACGGACGAGGCCATCCTGATCGCCGACTACAAGACCAACCGCCCCGCGCCGCGGCGAATCGAGGACGTGCCGAAAAGCTATCTCGGCCAACTCGCCCTTTACCGGGCCGTGCTCGAAAAACTTTACCCCGGCCGGGGCGTGCGCGCCGCCCTTATCTGGACGGAAGCCCCTGATCTAATGGAGCTTTCAGACGCCGTCCTGGAGGCCGCGCTAGCGCAAGTCACCTCCGCGTGACGGTGCCTTGACGCTTAAGGACCGCGTTCATAGGTTCGGAGCCTCGCGATTTTATGGCGCGGCTACGCGCCCCAATTCCAGACATGAGGTGCACCATGGCCGTCGGCAAAGTGTCGGACGCAAGCTTTGAATCGGACGTTCTCAAGTCGAACGAGCCGGTGGTCGTCGATTTCTGGGCGGAATGGTGCGGCCCCTGCCGGATGATCGCGCCGGCGCTGGAAGAAATCGCCGGCCAGCTCGGCGACAAGGTCAAGATCGTCAAGCTCAACGTCGACGAGAA
>DATJYA010000051.1:0-2649 GCA_035499835.1 Pseudolabrys sp. | reverse complement strand
TTTATCGTGCTGCCGAACTCGGCGCATATCCTCCCCGGCATGCCGCAGCGCGGCGACATCGTGGTGTTCCGCTGGCCGGGCGACCGCAGCCAGATCTGGGTCAAGCGCGTGATCGGCCTGCCCGGCGACCGCATCGCGCTGCATGACGGCCGCGTGTCGATCAACGGCACGCCGGTGGGCGTGCGGCCCGACGGCGAGGGCCTCGCCGAAAACGAGGATGGCGGCACGACGCGCGCGGCGCGCTTCATCGAGACGCTGCCGGGCGGCCGCGAGCATGTCTTCTTCAAGCTGTCGAACATCGACCCGCTCGACAACATGCCGGATACGCTGGTGCCGCCCGGCCATGTCTTCGTCATGGGCGACAATCGCGACAACTCCGCCGATAGCCGCGTTCCGTTGCGCGCCGGCGGCGTCGGCATGCTGCCGGTCGACAACCTGGTCGGCCGCGTCGACGGTATTGTCGGTTCCTGGGATCTGGCGACGCGCTATCAGCCGATCTGGACCTGGGCCTCGGGCTTGCGGCTGTCGCGGTTCTTCACCGCGGTGCATTGAGCCGCATCAGCGCACGACGCCGGAGATGCAGCACGGCTTGTGCCGCGGCGGCTCGATCTTGTCCTTGAGATAGCAGCGCGCGGCGACGCTGATATAGCCGGGCCGCACATAGGTCCAGGCGCGGCAGCGGTTGTCGCCCTTGCAGGCGATTTCGCACGAGGCGCCGTCCGCCTCGGCCGGCATGTCGAAATTTCGGTAGTCGCCGCCGACGCGATCGATGGAAAATTCGACGCCGCGCAGGTGCGGCGCCACCACACCGGCGCCGCGCACGCCGGACACGCAGCAGGCATCCGCGACCGGCGGCGGCACTTGATTCTTCAGCCAGCAGATGGCGGACGCATTGGCCGTGCGCGGATAGGCGAAATTCCAGGCGCGGCAGCGCGCCTCGCGCTCGCAGCGCGCGGCGCAGACGGCCGGATCGCCGGTGGGAACCTTGAAATAAGTGTAGTCGCCGCCCCTGCGGTCATAGCCGACCTGCGCCTGAGCGGCGGTCACCAGCGCAAGCAGCGCGCCGATCAGAATCAGGATACATTGCATGCGCCGCTCGGCGTTGCCATTCGTCGCCTGCGGTCACTGTAGCGCAAACCTGCAAAAAAGAATGCGCCCGCCGGAGGGGCCAGCGGGCGCTTCTGGATCCGAACCGCAGAGGGGATGATTGCGGCTTATCGGATCAGGCGGCCGATGGGAGGATCGGCCGTTTTCGCGATCTTCGAACTAGACGATGTGCCGGGCCGGGCGATTAGTCGCCGGCTGGTGAAATCCGGGTTCGATGCAACGGGGCTGTTGCGACGGCAGCAGCGTCCGCCGATAGGTCCGGCGCTCCAGGGCGCGCTCGCGCAGCAGCGACGTCGGATCTTCCCAGAACGGCGAGGAGAAGGCGTCCTGCACGTCCGAGCGGGTGATGCCCATGTCGGCGAGCATGTGATGGTCGAGGCCGGCGAGCATGCGCGCGTCGTGGCGGTGCTTGAGGGTCCGCGCCAGGGCTGTCGCCCAGCTTTGCGCTTGCGCTGCGAGGCCGGCAAAGCCCCGTGCCAGGGTCGCCCCGGCGAGGGGCAGAACGGGGGTATTGGTCGTCATTTTCAGTCTCCATCAGTCTCACGGTTATCGCGGTAAGTTGGCCCCCAACCGCGCCCCGGGACACCCGATTTGCCCACCCGATTCCTCAGGGTGCCCAGGAACGAGGGATATATGGACCCGGGCTATTGATTAGTGAAACGAATGTTTCTAATCTGATCGATCAGAAATGGTGATGTGGCCGAGAGGCCGGAAACCGAGGATTTTGCCGCCATGGCTGCCATGATCGACGTCGACCAGCTTCGCACTTTCATCGCCATCGCCGAGACCGGCAGCTTCACCAGGGCCGCCGAGGTGGTTAACAAAACGCAATCGGCCGTCTCCATGCAGATCAAGCGGCTCGAAGAGCGCATCGAGCGGCCGATCTTTTCCCGCGACGGCCGCGCCTCCAAGCTTACCGAAGACGGTCAGCGCCTGCTCGACTACGCGCGGCGCATCATCAAGCTCAACATCGAGACGCTGGCCGCTTTCTCCGATGCGGAAATGACCGGGCGCGTCCGGCTCGGCGTGCCCGACGATTATGCCGACCGCTATCTTCCCGAAATCATGGCGCGGTTTTCCCGCGCCTATCCCGGCGTCGAACTCACGGTAATCTGCGAGCCGTCGATCGACCTGCTCGACCGCATCGACGGCAACGAGATCGATCTCGCCATTGTCACCAATTGCGAAAGCAAGCGCGCAGCGGAGACATTCCGCCGCGAGCGGCTGTTATGGGTCACGTCGAACCGCCATCCGACGCATCTGGAAGAGAAGCTGCCGCTGGCGCTCGGCCGCCCGACCTGCTCGTGGCGGCGCACCGCCATCGAGCGGCTGGAAGCGGTCGGCCGCCCCTATCGCGTCTTGTACTCGAGCTCGAATGCCGGCGCCGTGGCCGCCGCCGTGCTTTCAGGCCTGGCCGTGTCGGTGTTTGCCGAATCAGGGTTGCGGCCGGGCATGCGCGTCCTCTCGGCGGCCGATGGTTTCCCCGAATTGCCGGCCTGCCGCATCGGGCTGGTGCGCAGCGCGCATGAATCCTCGGCGCTT
>DATJYA010000050.1:0-4238 GCA_035499835.1 Pseudolabrys sp. | reverse complement strand
CGGTCGCGGTGCGGCGGCTGTCGCTTGCCGCGGCGGAGGGCGGCGCGCTTGCCGTTCTGCTGCGCGCATCGCCCGCCGACGATGCCTCGACCGCGGCGACGCGCTGGATCGTCGGCGCCGCGCCATCGGCCGCGACGGCCTTTGGGCCCGGTGCGCCGCGCTTTGCCGCGCATCTCATCCGCAACCGCCGCGGCCCGCTCGGCTCATGGATTCTCGAATGGAGTGACAGCGATGAACGTTTCCTGCTCGCGCCTGCTCAGCCTCTGGCTCTGCCGGTTTCCGACCGACCGCATCGTCAGGTCGCGCGGCGAGTCGCCTGACTCTTCTCCCTCTCCCCGTTTACGGGGAGAGGGTCGGGGTGAGGGGGCGTCTCGACAGCGTGAGCGTTCAGAAAGCCCCCCTCACCCGGCCTCGCTTTGCGAGGCCGACCTCTCCCCGCAAGCGGGGAGAGGTGAAGAAAGACCGCTCGCAATCTACGGCAAGCGCGGCAATGCCGAGCTCATCGTCGCCGTCGATGCGGCGGCGGAGCGGCTCGGCCTCACGCCGGGTCTCGCGTTGGCGCAGGCGCGCGCCATGCATCCGGGACTTGAGGCCGTCGCCGAAGACGCCGGTGCGGACAGCGCCCTGCTCGAAACCATCGCCGAATGGTGCCTGCGCTATACGCCGCTGGTGGCGCTCGATCCGCCCGACGGCCTGCTGCTCGATATCGGCGGCTGCGCGCATCTCTACGGCGGCGAGCATGCGCTCATCGCCGATCTGGCGGCGCGGCTCGACCGCGCCGGCTTTGCCTACCGGCTCGCCATTGCCGGCAGCATCGGCGCCGCTTGGGCCGCCGCGCATTACGGCGAACCGGCAAGTCACGCCAACGGTGAGGAACGCACGCTGCTGTCGCCGCTGCCGCTCGCCGCGCTGCGGCTTGAGCCCGGGACCGTGGCGGGGCTCGCCCGCGTCGGCCTCAAGCGCATCGGCGACATTCTCGATCTGCCGCGCGCGCCGCTCGCCGCCCGTTTCGGGACGGAGTTGTTGCGCCAGCTCGACCGCGCTTTAGGCCGCGAGCACGAGCCGCTCAATCCGCGGCTGCCGGTGGCGCCTTATGTCGCCGAGCAGCGTTTCGCCGAACCGATCGCGCGCGAGGAGGACGTGCTCGGTACCGTCGAGCGGCTGGCCGGCCGGCTCAAATTCGCGCTGGAACGGCGCGGCGACGGCGCCCGCCGCATCGAGCTCACGCTGTTCCGCACCGACGGTGCGTTGCGCCGCATCGCCGCCGGCTGCTCGCGGCCGTTGCGCGATGCGGGCGACATCCGCGCGCTGTTTGTCGAACGGCTGGCGGCGCTCGCCGACGAATTCGATCCCGGTTTCGGCTTCGACATGGCGCGGCTATCGGTCCTGGTCGCCGAGCCCTCGCCGCCCGAGCAGATCGGCATCGGCGGCAGCGAGGATGCCGCCGAGGTCGATCGTCTCGTCGATCGCCTGAGCGCGCGGCTGGGCGCTGCCCGCGTGCGCCGGCTGATCGCGCAGGACAGGCATATCCCCGAAATCGCCGCAGTAAGCCTGCCGGCGCAGATGCGCGGCGCCGACGGCTGGGAAGATTTCCGCCGCTTCCGCGCCGAGGTTGAGCTGGCGCCGCGGCCGTTGCGGCTGCTGCCGCAGCCGGAGCCGATCGAGGCCGTGGCCGAAGTGCCGGATGGCCCGCCCTTGCGTTTCCGGTGGCGGCGCGCGTTGCATGAGGTGATCGCCGCCGAAGGCCCCGAACGCATCGAGGGCGCCTGGTGGAGCGAACACGGCGGACCGGCGCGGGATTATTTCCGCGTCGAGGACAGAGCGGGTTTGCGCTTCTGGCTGTTCCGCGCCGGGCTCTATCGCGATCTCGCCCCCGGAGCCGCCGCGCCGCCCGGCTGGTTCCTGCACGGGATGTATGCGTGATGCATTACCCTTGTGCCTTGCGTTTACGAGAAACGACACCGCGCAAAGCCGTATTCAAGCGCGTTTGCCAGCCGCGGCCCTGCCGCCGGAAATACTCGATGACGTCGCGATCGAGCCGGATGGTCGTTTGCACTTTGACCGGCGTCTTCTGCGGACCGCGGCCACGCGGCTTGGGAAACCTCAAATTTGGAAAGGCTTTTGCAGCGGGCCTTGCCCGCCTCAGCATTGCCTTCGTCCATTCCGGATTCTCAATGTCCGTTCGCTTCTTCATAAAGCACCCTTTCCTTCCGGCTTGCCGCACGCAAGCTGATGACGCGAATGCGCTCGCCGCGAATGGTGAAAGCGAGCGAGTGCAGGCGCTCCCCGATCAGTCCCAGCGCCAGCCAGCGTGGCTCACCATAGTCGGCGCGCTCATCGGCAACCACCAGGGCACTCGTCCAATCGAAGTCGAGAACGGCGTCGAAACCGACACCGTGCTTGCGCCGGTTCGCGGCCGCCTTGGCGGCATTCCACTCATACTCCATTATTTTATATTGTTACTACAATTTGTTTTGGCAAGCCATCCCCTTCGGCCGCGCCCCTCTCCCGAAAAAAAAGAGGAGTTAGATGGCGCCAACGGCCAGTAAAATGCGCTATCTCGAGTTCGCCTGTGCCTCGAATTTCTCCTTCCTGCGCGGCGCCTCGCACCCGGAAGAGCTGATGGTGCAGGCGGCCTCGATCGGACTTGCCGGACTCGGACTTTGCGACCGCAATTCGGTTTCCGGCGTGGTGCGCGCGCATCTGGCCAAACGCGAGCAGAACCTGCCGCTCGCCTATCACCCCGGCGCGCGGCTCGTCTTCACCGACGGCACGCCCGACATTCTCGCCTATCCCCGCGACCGCGCCGGCTGGGGCCGGCTGACGCGGCTGCTCACCGCCGGCAATCTGCGCGGCGAAAAAGGCGAATGCGTCCTCACGCTCGAGGATCTCATCGCCCATGTGTTCGGGCTGGAGTTGGTGGTGATGGATAGCCTCGTGTCCCGGGCGCAGCGCAGCGCGCAGCGATGCGCTGCAGACCCGGGACCCCGGTTTGGGAAGCTAGACCCCGGATCAGCGGCGCACCACTCCACTTCGTTTCGTGCTGCGCCGCATCCGGGGAAAGCAGCAACATTAGCCGCGCTTTTGCGCTTACGCGCCGCCGCTCCTCACCGCGTCCGGCTCGCCGCTTCGATGCTCTATCGCGGGGGCGACCGCGCCCGGCTCGCCCGCACCGCCGCGCTGGCGCGCGAAGCCGGCGTACCGCTGATCGCGGTCAACGACGTGCATTTCCACCATCCCGACCGGCGGCCGCTGGCCGACGTCGTCACCTGCATCCGCGAGAAGCTCGTCATCGACCGCGCCGGGCGCAGGCTTGCCGCCAATGCCGAACGCTTCCTCAAACCGGGCGAGGAAATGGCGCGGCTGTTCCGCGGCGCGCCGGAAGCGATCGCGGAGACGCTGCGCTTAAGCGAAGCCCTCACCTTTTCACTCGACGAGTTGCGCTACGAATATCCGGATGAATCAATCGACGGCTTTGCCAACGCGCAAGAGGCACTCAGGCATCTGGCCTATGAAGGCGCCGGCAAACGCTACCCGCGAGGCCTGCCCGACAAGGTACGCGCCGCCATCGAGCACGAGCTGGCGCTGATCGCACAACTGCAATACGCGCCCTACTTCCTCACCGTCTACGACATCGTGCGTTACGCGCGCAGCCAGGGCATCCTGTGCCAGGGCCGCGGCTCGGCGGCCAATTCCGCCGTCTGCTTCTGCCTCGGCGTCACCGAGGTCGATCCCGACCGCGCCGATCTTCTGTTCGAGCGCTTCATCTCGCCGGAGCGGCGCGAACCGCCCGACATCGACGTCGATTTCGAGCACGAGCGGCGCGAGGAAGTGATCCAGTACATCTACCGCAAATACGGCCGCGAGCGTGCCGGCATCGCCGCCACTGTGATTTCCTATCGCGGCCGCTCGGCGATCCGCGAGGTCGGCAAGGCCTTTGGCCTGAGCGAGGACACCATCGGCGCGCTCTCGTCCTCGATCTGGGGCGGCGGCGGCGGCGACGTGGCCAAGGCGGATATCGCCCGCACCGGGCTCGATGTGGACAGCCCGCGCATGCGGCAGATCGCCGCGCTCGCCCGCGAGATCAACGGCTTCCCCCGCCATCTGTCGCAGCATGTCGGCGGTTTCGTCATCACCCGCAGCCGGCTCGACGAAGTGATGCCCATCGGCAACGGCGCCATGCCCGACCGCACCTTCGTCGAATGGGACAAGGACGATCTCGACGCGCTCGGCATCCT
>DATJYA010000049.1:0-2868 GCA_035499835.1 Pseudolabrys sp. | reverse complement strand
ACGTGAGAGAGCGATGCCACGTCTTTTTACCGGTCTCGAAATCCCGCCGGACGTCGGCCAAGCCCTGTCAAGCCTGCGCGGTGGGTTGCCCGGCGCGCGCTGGATCGATCCGGAAAACTATCATCTGACCCTGCGCTTCATCGGCGACGTCGACGATTCGATCGCCCAGGAGGTCGCATTAATGCTAGGCCGGGTGCGGCGCGAGGCCTTCGACCTGCATTTCCACGGAGTTTCCTCATTCGGCGGGCGCAAGCCGCGCGCTGTGGTCGCGGCGGTGCCGCCGGTGCAGGCCCTGCTCGACGTTCAGGCCGAGCAGGAACGGCTGATGCAGCGCATCGGGCTCGAGCCGGAGGGCCGCAAATTCACGCCGCACGTGACGCTCGCCCGTCTGCGCGATGCTTCGAGCTTTGCGGTCGCCGACTACCTGTCGGCGCGCGGCTATTTCCGCACTGCGCCGTTCCGCATTTCGCAGTTCGTGCTGTTTTCCTCGCGCAATTCGGTTGGCGGCGGGCCCTATGTCGTCGAGGCCAGCTACCCCTTGGCGGCGTAAGACCGCACCGCTTTCGTGACCGTGGGGCGCCGTCAGACCGGCTTCAACAGCCGCGATTGCTCGTCGAGGATGGCCTTGGCGAGGTCATGGCCGTCGGCCATCGCCTCGCGCAGCATTGACAGCGGCGTCGAGGTTGGCGGGTCGACTTCGCCGACGACGCTGCCGAAATCGAAGCTCAATTCGGCGTCGAATTTGCGGGCCAATTGCTGCATGCGCTGGTTTTCCGCCAGACAATGCATGTGCAGCGACTTGATGCCGCGGTTGCGGGCGGAAAGCAGTGTGCGTTCGAGCAGCACGGTACCGATGCCGTGGCTCTGCCAGGGCTGTTCGACGCTGAAGGCGGCTTCTGCTTCGCTCGTGAATGTGCCCATGGGCCGAAGCTCCGCGGCGCCGCGCAGCACGCCGTCAGAGAAGAAGCCATAGACCACGACGCCGGCCTCGTTGGCCGTTGCCGCGTGCCGCGCGATGAAATCGTCCGAAACGGTGCCGGAAAAGCGCCGGTAACGGCTGTCGTGGTCAAGGCGCAGCAGGTGGTCGCGATAGGCGTCGGTCTCGTTGATCCACAGCTTGCGGATCACCCCGCCTTCGGGCAGCGGCTCATGGATATTCATTGTGGCCTCCGTTGTCGTATCGCAACGCCCTGTTCCCTGAGCCTTTGATTTCCACCCTGTATGCGACCGACGGATCCCTCCGCGAATCGCCAACGCCCTTATATGTGGTGCAATGCAACAAAATAGCGACCGGGCAATGCCCTCATCGGCATGCCGCTAGGCGAAAAGCGCATGGCTAACAAGGAATTACCGCACTTTTGCTGCAATGAATGTTGCGTCATTTTGCAGCAATCCCGCAGCAAATTTGGGCGCTCGGGAGCCGGATACCTTTCGGCGATTTACAAGGGCGCTCAGATCACAATAGGTCTTGGGCGCGTCCGGCCCGCATTTTGCTCCGCCTTGGCCAGTCTCCCATGTCCGAACTCTTCAGCACCCGCTACGCGGCGCTTATCGGCGCTGGCAAGATCGAAGCCGACCCCGGCCAAGGGGTGTTGGCCGGGCATCTCGCGGCGCTGGAGCGGCGTCTCGAGCAGAACATTCTGGCGCAGAAATCGTCGTCGCTCGGCTGGCTGTTCGGCCAGCGGCAGAAGGACCGTTCGGCGGTCAGGGGCCTCTATATTTACGGCGAAGTTGGCCGCGGCAAAACGCTGCTGATGGACCTGTTCTTCGAGACCAGTGCGGTCAGGCGTAAGCGGCGGGTTCACTTCCACGAATTCATCGCCGACGTGCACGAGCGCGTCCATGTCTATCGGCAGGAACTGAAAAACGGCAATTCCGGCCCGGATCCCATCCATCGCGCCGCCGAGGCGATTGCGGAGGAGGCCTGGCTGCTCTGCTTCGACGAATTCCATGTCACCGATATTGCTGACGCCATGATTCTGGGCCGGCTGTTCACCCGGCTGTTCGAGCTCGGCGTGGTCGTGGTGGCGACCTCAAATCTGGCCCCGAGCGAGCTTTACAGGGACGGGCTTAATCGCGCGCTGTTCCTGCCCTTTATCGCGCTGCTGCAGAAGCAGTGCGAGGTGGTGCGGCTGGAGGCGCGCGTCGACTTCCGCCTGGAAAAGCTCACCGGCGTGCCGACCTGGTACGTGCCGGACGATGCCAAGGCGCAATCCGCGCTGGACGAAGCCTGGCGGCGGCTCGCCGGCAGCCATGCCGGGGCGACGCACGAACTGATGGTGAAGGGCCATGCGGTGCGGGTGCCGCAGGCGGCCATGGGCGTGGCGCGATTTTCCTTTGCCGATCTGTGCGGGCAGCCGCTCGGCGCCAGCGACTATCTCAGAATCGCGCACGAATTCCACACCATCATCCTCGACCATATTCCGGCGATGGATTACGAGCGGCGCAACGAGGCCAAGCGTTTCATCATCCTGATCGACACGCTCTACGATCACGCGGTGAAGCTCTTGGCTTCGGCGCAGGCGCAGCCCGATGACCTTTATCGCGCCGATCAGGGCTTCGAGGTCCTGGAGTTTGCCCGCACGGCATCGCGGCTGATCGAGATGCGCTCGCAAGCCTATCTCGGGTTACCCCACGGACCGCGGCAGGCGGATACGATCGACGCTGCGGCCATCGTGGATACCTGACAGTCTGCGGCAATCGCGGATGCTGAAGGCGGTGTCCGAGTTCAATTAGGCTCTGGACTCGAACGCGCCCCTCTGCTGGTATTATGTATACAAGTCGGGCCGCGCATCACGCCCGCGCGGTTTGGCTCCTTGTCGCCGCCAGCCGGAGGCGATAACCACATCTTGCCGGCTCAATCCTAGT
>DATJYA010000048.1:0-4417 GCA_035499835.1 Pseudolabrys sp. | reverse complement strand
TGCGCCACCACCGAGCCGTCGCGGAACTCGACCAGCCCATGCACGACCGACTGCGGATGCACGAGGACGTCGATCTCTTCCGGCGGCAACGCGAAGAGATGATGCGCTTCGATCAGTTCGAGACCCTTGTTCATCAGGCTGGCGGAATCGATGGTGACCTTGGGCCCCATCGTCCAGTTCGGGTGGCGCAGCGCCTGTTCCGGCGTCGCCGCCCTGATTGCATCGGCAGACCAGGTGCGAAACGGACCGCCCGACGCGGTGAGGATCACGCGCTTGACGTCCTCGCGGCGCCCCGCCCCCAGCGCCTGAAATATCGCATTGTGCTCGGAGTCGACGGGCAGCACGGTTGCACCCGTTGCGGCGGCGCGGCGCATGAACAGCGCGCCGGCGCAGACGAGGCATTCCTTGTTGGCGAGCGCGACGGTTGCGCCGCGTTCGATCGCCGTCAGGGTTGGCCGCAGGCCGACCGCGCCCGCGATCGCCGCCATGACCCAATCGGCCGGCCGCTGCGCCGCCTCCTCAAGGGCGGTTTCGCCGGCGGCCGCCTCGATGCCGGAACCCGACAGCGCGCGCTTGAGGTCGTCGTAGGCCTCGGCGTCGGCCACCACGGCCAGGCGGGCGCCGACCTCGCGCGCGATTTTCGCCAGCAGCGCGGCGTTGCGCCGGGCGGTCAGCGCCTCGACCCGGTAACGCCCGGGCTCGCGCTTGAGCAGATCGATGGTGCTCGAGCCGATCGAGCCGGTGGCGCCGAGGATGCTGATGCTGCGCGGCGCCTGCGACGGCAGCGGCTGCGTTCGGGCAAGGCTTGGAGCGAGACGTGGCGGGTTCATGCCCTCACCATAGCAGCAGTCCGCGCGCGGCGGCACCCAGCCCGCCACGGGCCAAACCGATTGCGGCGCCGACCAGGGCCGCCGCCCAGAAGCCGTCGAGCCGGTCCATGACGCCGCCATGCCCGGGGATGAGATGGCTTGCGTCCTTGGCTCCGAAGCGGCGCTTGATCCACGACTCCAGAAGATCGCCGGACTGCGACACCACCGACAGCACCAGGGCGACGGCGGCAATGGCGCCGAGGTCGACGAGGCCGAACCATCGCGCCGCCAAAACGGTTACCGCGACCGCGCCGGCGGCGCCGGCGACCGCCCCGGCCCAGGTCTTTTTCGGGCTGACCGCCGGCAGCAATTTCGGCCCGCCGATGGCGCGCCCGGCGAAATAGCCGAAAATGTCGGTCGACCACACGACCGCGAACAAGAGCACCATCACCGCGAAGCCAAATTCGGCATCGGTCCGCAGCACGACCGGCGCGACCACCATCACGGCGGCGTAGAAAAGGCCGGCGGCAATCCATAACGGGCCCTCGACGAGCCCAATCCATTCCCACAGCACCAGCGCCGCCGCCACGCCCCAGAAAGCGCCAAAGAGCCAGCCGCCCGCATAGGCCGCCAACAGCGCCAAAGGCGCCAGCACCGCGGCGGAAACGATGCGCAGGGCGAGATTTGTACCGGCCGCGGACACAGCCGGACCACTCGCGTTGGGTCCGGAATCCGGCACGGAATTCAGGACCCGGTCTTGGCGACCAGGCCGCCGAAGCGGCGCTCGCGCTGGCGATATTCGCGGATCGCCGCCTCGAGCGTGGCGCGATCGAAATCCGGCCAATTCACCGGCACAAAGACCAGTTCGCTGTAGGCCGATTGCCACAGCAGAAAGTTCGACAGGCGCTGCTCGCCGCTGGTGCGAATAATGAGATCCGGATCGGGCAGATCGGGAGCGTCGAGAAAGCGGGCGACGGTATCCGTCGTTACCGCCGACGGCGACATCCGCCCCTGCTCCACTTCCTCGGCAATGCGGCGCGCCGCGCGCGCGATTTCCTGCCGCGCCCCGTAATTGAACGCAACCACCAAGGTCATCTTGTCGTTTCGCTGCGTGAGTTCCTCGGCTTCGATCAGCAGGCGGCCGATATCGGGATCGAGATTGTCGCGGTCGCCGATGACGCGGACGCGCACGCCGCTGCGGTGCAGCTCGGCGAGATCGTTGCGGATAAAGCGGCGCAGCAGGCCCATCAGCTCGCGAATTTCGCTCGCCGGACGCGACCAGTTTTCGGCGCTGAACGAAAAGATGGTGACGATCTCGATGCCGATGTCGCCGGCGGCGCGGATGGTACGGCGCAAGGCCTCGACCCCGCGCCGATGTCCTTCGCCGCGCGGCAGCCCGCGCGCCGCCGCCCATCGCCCGTTGCCGTCCATGATGATGGCAACGTGGCGGGGCACCTCGAATTCCGGCTGGACGCTTGGACCCTTCGCCTCCGACATGATCATGCGATCCTCAGACGGTGAGGATCTCCTTTTCCTTGCCCGCAAGCATGTGGTCGATTTCGCCGATGGTCGCGTCCGTCACCTTCTGGATGTCGGCAGAAAAGCGATCGTGATCGTCCTTGCTGATCTTGTGATCCTTTTCCTGCTTCTTGACCACGTCCATGCCGTCGCGGCGCACGTGTCGCGCCGCGACCCGCGCGGCCTCGGCATATTTGTGCGCGACCTTCACCAATTCCTTGCGCCGTTCCTCATTGAGTTCGGGGATGCGCAATCGCAGCGTCTGCCCTTCGGTCGCCGGCGACAAGCCGAGATTCGAATTGACGATGGCCTTTTCCACCGCATGCACCAGCGAGCGGTCCCAGACGCTGACGCTGATCAGCCGCGGTTCCGGCACGGTCACGCTCGCCACCTGATTGAGCGGCATTTGTGCGCCATAGGCTTCCACTATCACCGGATCGAGCAGATGCGCCGAGGCGCGCCCCGTGCGCAATCCCGACAGCTCCGCCTTCAACGCGGCAATCGCGCCCTGCATCCGGCGTTTGATCTCGTTGATATCGTAGACTGCTTCTGCCATGGCGTTTCCCCCGTAAGACGGCGCACGACGCTCGTGACGGCCTTTCGCGGCTAGCCGACGACGGTCGCCCTACCCTTGCCGCACAATACTGCCGCAATTGCGCCCGGATCACGGAGCGAAAAAACGATGATAGGCATCCGGTTCTCGCGGGCAAGCGCGAAGGCGGCGCCGTCCATGACCCTCAAATCCTTTTCAATCGCCTCCTGGTGCGTGAGGCGCTCATAGCGCGTGGCCTTCGGGTCCTTCTTCGGATCGGCGGTATAGACGCCGTCGACATTGGTCGCCTTCAGGACCACTTCGCAATCGAGTTCCGCCGCCCGCAGGACCGCAGTGGTGTCGGTGGTAAAATACGGGTTGCCGGTGCCGGCAGCGAGCAGCACCACGCGGCCCTTGCCGAGGTTCTTGATCGCGCGCTTGCGGTTATAGGTTTCGCAGACCGTGGTCATGGCCAGCGCCGAAAGCGTGCGCGCCTCGTGGCCCTGGCGCTCGATTGCCGCTTCGAGCACCAGGCAATTCATCACGGTCGCCAGCATGCCCATAGTATCGCCCACGGGGCGCGGCACGCCGCGCGCCGACACCTCGACGCCGCGAAAAATGTTGCCGCCGCCAACGACCACGCCGAGCTCGATGCCGAGCCTTGCCGCCGCCACGAGATCGGCGGCAAGCCGTTCCACCATGGCCTGGTCGATGCCGAACTCCTTGTCGCCGGACAGGGCTTCGCCGGACAGTTTGACGATCGCGCGTCGGTAGGCCGGTTTACTCATCGCTTCCGATCCCCCGGCGATGGCCGCTTCAATCAGCTTTGTCCCGCCGTCGCCGCGACTTCAGCGGCGAAGTCGGTTTCCTTCTTCTCGATTCCCTCGCCGAGCGCAAAACGCACAAAGCCGCTCACCTTGATCGGCGCGCCGACCTTGCCCTCGGCCTCCTTGAGCGCCTGCGCCACGCTCTTCTTGCCGGAATCGTCGAAGATGAAAGGCTGCTCGAGCAAGGTCTGTTCCTTGTAGAAAGTCTTGAGGCCGGACTCGACGATCTTCTCGATCATCGCCTCGGGCTTGCCTTGCTGGCGAAACTTGTCGGCGAGAATATCCTTCTCGCGCTTGACCACCGCCGGATCGACGCCGGAAGGATCGACCGAAATCGGATTGGTCGAGGCGATGTGCATCGCCACCTGGCGCCCGACCGCGGCAAGCTCATCGGCCTTGCCGGTCGATTCCAAACCGACCAGGACGCCGATGCGGCCGAGGCCGTCGGTAACGGAGGCGTGCACGTAGTTGCCGATCACGCCCTTGCCGACGCTGACGCTGCCGGCGCGGCGCAAGGTCATGTTCTCGCCGATCTTGGCGATGGTGTCGGAAATCGACTCGGCAACCGTGATGCTGCCGGCTTTTGCCGCGTTGATTTTCTCCACGTCGGTGCCGGCGGTGAGCGCCACATCGGCGATCATCTTCACCAGGCCCTGGAACAGGTCGTTGCGGGCGACGAAGTCGGTTTCCGAATTCACTTCCACCACCACGCCCTTGCCGCCGGAGACGGC
>DATJYA010000047.1:0-3052 GCA_035499835.1 Pseudolabrys sp. | reverse complement strand
GTGCAGCATCCCGAAGGGCGCACTTATGCATTACCGTGGGTAATGCAGGTGCGACCTCCGGCTTTACCAACGAGCGGCAGCGAGATAGCGAATTACACGGTAATTCGATTCCGGTCGCGATTTCAGGAGGTAGCAAGTTGGGCGTGGTACTACCACGCCGGCGCGCCGACCGTGCCGCATAGGCTTGGTGGCAAGCCATGCGCGGTAGTGCGCGCCACTTGCGAAGGGGCTAGCGCCCCGTTCGATCCCCGAGCTTCATTCGCCGCCGATGAGATCGGCAAAGAGTTGCCGATCGATCGGCCGCGTGACGTGCTGCTGCAGGACGAGCTGCAGCAGCGCCTTGAACGCTGGATCGTGATTGGCATGGCGTAGCACCACGGCGCCGGCGACGATCTTGCGCCGTGCATCGCGCTTGCGGTCGCGGAAGGCCTGGCGCGCGTCATCGAGCTGGCGGCGGGCGTTGCGCTGATCATCGGTGAGCGGCAGAGACATGCCGCCTCAATTTACACAAAAAATCCGTTCATTGAAGACATGGCCAGCGACTCGGGGCTAACACGAAGTGCGCACTTATACGTCGCTGCGCGACGGTGCGAAGGAAGAACAAAAAACGGAAAGCCAGCATGGCTAATTCTTCCATAATTAACCCGGCCGGCCCGCCGCCGATTCGCAGCTTGCATGGCGATCTACCGGCTAGCCGCTGACATCGTGAAGCGCTCCGAAGGGCGCACGGTGACGGCCGCGGCGGCGTACCGTGCCGGCGAGCTGATCATAGATCAGCGCACCGGGTACGCCTTCGATTACCGCCGCCGCCAGGGCGTGATTGAGACCGCGATTCTCGCGCCGGCCGGCGCACCGGCATGGATGCATGACCGGGTGCGCCTCTGGAACGCTGTCGAGGCCTCCGAGAAGCGGAAGGACGCGCAGCTTGCCCGCGATATCGAGCTGGCATTGCCGCACGAGCTGGACGCCACAGCGCGCCGCGAGCTGGTGCACCGCTTCGTGCGCGCGGCGTTTGTCGACGCCGGCATGGTGGCTGATGTCGCCATGCACGCGCCCGACGCGTGCGGCGACGGCCGAAACTTTCACGCGCACATTTTGCTGACCATGCGGCGCATCGAGGGCGGCGGCTTCGGCCCCAAGGAGCGCGCGTGGAACAAGCCCGAGCAGCTCGAGACTTGGCGTGCGCAATGGGCTGCGCTGGTCAATGACGCGCTCGCGGTCGTCGGTGAGAATGCGCGTGTCGATCACCGCAGCCTTGAAGCGCAGGGCATCGAGCGTTTGCCGCAAATTCATCTTGGGTTGGCGGTCAGTGAGATGCGGCGGCGCGGGATCGCAACCGAGCGGGCCGAGCTTGCCGGCGCGATCAGCGCGGCGAATGATGGGCTGCGCGCAGCGCCGGCCGAGGGATGCAACGGGAGCGCTCGCGCTTCCTTGCCAAGCGTGTTGCACAACACACCGCTTGCCCTCTCTCCAAGAATGCCGGCGCGAGCTGATCGGCTGCCGCTGTTTGGGCGGGCATCCCGTGCATTCTCTCGCCGCGAGAAGATGCCGCCGCGCCAGCGCGCAGCGCGGAGCTTGGCGAGGACGGCAATTTCCGTAGCCGGTCGGCGTGTCACCACGCACAGCATCGCCGAACCCGTTTCCGTCCGCCGCAGGAGCCGCCGACCGCGACGGCCCCGAAAATTGGCCGCGCGCGCCAACATGGCGGCCGAACAGCGGCTCGATTACCTCGCCGCCTGCGACGGCAAGATTACGTGGGGGTGGTATTTCGCGAAGTGGGGGCCGAGCTTGTAGGATGAAGAAGGCGAGCCGGCGCATCGGCTTCGGCTGGATTTGCGGGCACAGCCAGAGATGTGATATTATACATTATATAAATGGAGAATTGACGATGGCCCCGGCTCTTGTTGCCGATCCAGTTTTGAAGCGGTTCCGCGCCGCTCTCGCCGAAATCTACGGCGAGCGGCTTGAGCGCGTGGTGCTCTACGGCTCGCGCGCTCGCGGCGACGCACGGGCGGATTCGGACTACGACGTGGCCGTGTTTCTCAAAGGCTTTGCGGATCGCTGGCAGGAAATCGACCGCATCATTCCGGTCGTCACCGACATCACCGATGAGACCGGTGCGGTTATTCACGCCATGCCTTACCGTGCCGGCGCTTACGACGACCGCACGTCGCTGATGCATGAGATTCGGCGCGAGGGCGTCGAACTGTGAAGCCGGAAGCGGCCGAGCATCTCGACCGGGCGGGCGAATATCTGACCAAGGCGCGCAATCTGCTCGATGTGCTGCACTACAACGACGAAGCCGGCCGCGCCGCTTATCTCGCGGCATTGCACGCCGCGCAGGCCTTCATCTTCGAGCGCACCGGTCAGCTCGCCAGCTCGCACGGCGGCATCAACAGCCAGTTTAATCTCCTGACGCGCGGCGATCCGCGCGTTGATGCCGAGTTACGCCGCTTTCTGCCGCATGCCTACGACTTGAAGGCGGTCGCCGACTATGAGGCTGGGCCCGGCTCAATTGTCCCGCTGGAACGGGTTGAGGCCGCGATCCGAACGGCGCGGCGGTTCGTCGATGCTGTAACCGAGCTTTTGGAGGAGAAGGCCCCGTGACCTTTCAGCGGGTGCAGCGGGAATTGTCTCCCGAGGAGATCGCGCGCTTGCGGGCGCTTCGCGCCGGAGGCAAACGGCTCAAATGGCTGGCGCACGAATTCGGGATCAGCCATCAAACCGTGTCGCGCTATCTGCGCGATTCCGGTGCGGCGCTCGTTGAAGCGATGCAAGCCTCGCCGGTGCGCGAGATTGAGGTCGAACCCCGGCGCGAGCCGATGCCCGTGCGGGCTGTTTCCGGCGACGGACGCTGATCAACATCTTGTGGTTGGCGGCGGCAAGTAGAAGCACGGGGCGGCAAGTATTTGTGGTGCCCGCGGCGGCTCCGAAAACAAGTATAAACGCGCGTCGGTGCCGGTTTTGGTTGATCGTTAACGCGGGGACTTCACGAGGACTTTAAAAAATTTGTCATAATGGCGCTTATGCGACGTGGTTGTCCCTATGCGGA
>DATJYA010000046.1:0-2277 GCA_035499835.1 Pseudolabrys sp. | reverse complement strand
AGGCCAGAATGTGCAGGTTGCGTCCGGCGTGCTCGATCAGCCGCCGATGGACAAGCCGGGCGCGTTCCAGATTTCGGTCAGCACGCAAGGCCGCCTGAAGGATCCGGCCGAGTTCTCCAACATCGTCGTCAAGCAGACCGCAACGGCCGTTGTGCGGATCAAGGATATCGCGACGGTCGAACTGGCCGCGCAGGACTATTCGACCAATTCCTACCTCGATCGCGACCCGGCCATCGCCCTCGGCATTTTCCAGCGCCCGGGATCGAATGCGCTGTCGACCGCCAAGGCGATCATCAAGACGATGGACGAACTGGCGACGCGTTTCCCGCCGGGGCTGAAATACACCATCGTCTACAATCCGACGGAGTTCATCCAGCAGTCGGTCGATGCCGTCGAGCAGACGATGGGCGAGGCGATCGTTCTCGTGGTGCTCGTCGTCATCCTGTTCCTGCAAACCTGGCGCGCCGCCGTCATTCCCATCATCGCCATTCCTGTGTCGCTGATCGGCACGTTTTTCGCGATGTCGCTGTTTGGCTTCACGCTCAACAACTTGTCCTTGTTCGGCCTGGTGCTGGCCATCGGCATCGTCGTCGACGATGCCATCGTTGTGGTCGAAAACGTGCAGCGCAACATCGAGGCCGGCTTGCCGCCCCGCGAGGCGGCGATCAAGAGCATGGACGAGGTCGGCGCGGCGCTGATCGCCATCGCGCTTGTGCTTATTTCCGTGTTCGTACCGTCGGCCTTCATCACCGGAATTTCGGGGCAATTCTATCGGCAGTTCGCGCTGACCATTGCCGGGGCGACGGTGATCTCGCTGCTGGTGTCGCTGACATTGTCGCCGGCGCTGTGCGCCTTGCTGCTCAAGCCGCCGCGGGAAGGGCACGAGCGCGGCCCCTGGTTCGCCGTGCCGTTTCGCAAGTTCTTCGATGTGTTCAATCGCGCCTTCACCGCCCTCAATCACGGCTACGGCTGGCTTTCCGGCAAGGTGGTGCGCATCGCGGTGCTGATGCTGATCCTCTACGCCGGGATCATCGCCTTCGGCCTCAACGAATTCCGCCAGACGCCGGTCGGCTTCATCCCGCAGCTCGACCGCGGCTATCTCATCATCGTGACGCAATTGCCGCCGGCGGCCTCGCTGACCCGCACCGACGCGGTCAACCGCCGCGCCGTCGACATCGCATTGCAGGTTCCCGGGGTCGCCCACGCGGTCAACATCGTCGGCTTCTCCGGTGCGACCTTCACCAACGCGCCGAACGCCGGCGCGATCTTCGTCACCCTCGACGATTTCGAGAAGCGCGCCCAAGATCCGCGGCAATCGGCCAACGCCATCCAGGGCGAATTGTTCAAGCGTCTCTCCGTGATCCAGGATGCCCTGGTCTTTGTCGCCGCGCCGCCGCCGGTGTCCGGTATCGGCAATGCCGGCGGCTTTCGCATGATGGTGGAGGATCGCGCCGGCCACGGTTATCAGGCGCTGCAGAATGCCGCCTACGCGATGATGGGGCGGGCGGCGCAGACGCCGGGGCTGCTGCAGGTCTATACGCTGTTCGAGAACACCACGCCGCAGCTTTATCTCGACATCGATCGCACCAAGGCGCAGCTCCTCGGCATCAATATTCCCGACGTTTTCGCCGCGCTGCAAATCTATCTCGGCTCGGCCTATGTCAACGACTTCAATCTGTTCGGTCGCACCTACCGCGTGGTCGCGCAGGCGCAGAGCGACTACCGCGCCGACACCAAGGACGTGCTCAATATACGCGTGCGCAACAACGGCGGCGATACGGTCCCGCTCGGCGCCTTCACCACCGTGCGCAGCGTCACCGCGCCCTATCGCGTGCCTCGCTACAATCTCTATCCGGCGGCCGAGCTCGACGGCTCCGCTGCTCCCGGCTACAGCCAAGGCCAGGCCATCCAGATCATGCAGAAGCTTGCCGCGCAGACCTTGCCGGACGGCTTCTCCTACGAGTGGACGACGCTGGCGTTCCAGCAAATCCGTGCCGGCAACACCGCCACATTCGCCTTCGTGCTGGCGGTGGTGTTCGTGTTTCTCGTGCTGGCGGCGCAGTTCGAAAGCCTGACGCTGCCGCTTGCGGTCATTCTCATCGTGCCGATGTGCATTATCGCCTCGATCGTCGGGGTGGTGATCCGCGGCCAGGACAACAATATTCTCACCCAGGTCGGCTTCATCGTGCTGATCGCATTGGCGGCGAAGAACGCCATCCTGATCGTCGAATTCGCCAAACAGCTCGAAGACGGCGGCCGCGACCGCTTTGCCGCCGC
>DATJYA010000045.1:0-3996 GCA_035499835.1 Pseudolabrys sp. | reverse complement strand
GCTCGATCTTGCGATGCGCGTGGTCGAGCTCGATTTCGGCGATGATGAGCCCGGCATTGTCGCCGGCAAAGACGTCGATCTCCCAGGTGAGATCGCCGCAGGGCACGAGATAACGCGTCTTCTCGATGACGGAACCGTGCCGCAACCCGATCAGCGCCTCGGCTTCCGCGAGCGGAATGGGATATTCGAGCTCCAGCCGGCCGAGCTCCGCGGGGCGCGCCTTGATGGTCAGCGATGCGGCGCTCTCATCCCTGATGCGGACGCGGATCGAAGCCTTGCCGTCGCCGCTCAAATAAGCCTGGCGAATAAGAACCTGGCCGCTGACGAGGCTTCGCCACTCCTCGCCGCGCACAAGGAATTTACGCTCGATTTCGAAGTTCACCCGCGCCCCCCGATAATGACGTTTTTGTTAGGGCCGTTATAGACGGGAATCCCCGATGGATCAAAGCATTACAGCCATGCGGCAAGCGCCGGGCCCCCGCGCCGGCAAAGAACAGGAGCGAGGATGCGCGCGCCTGCTATGAAGGCCTCTCCCACCCCGCCGATTCGGAATCCTCCCATGCGAATGAAACTTGTGCCGATCGCGGCCGCACTCGCCGCCTGCCTGCTTCTCATGCCGTCGGC
Organism: Pseudolabrys sp.; assembly: GCA_035499835.1. GTDB lineage: Bacteria > Pseudomonadota > Alphaproteobacteria > Rhizobiales > Xanthobacteraceae > Pseudolabrys. The sequence goes on along the minus strand of DATJYA010000045.1, from coordinate 3,372 downwards.
GCGCGCCGACGAAACCGTCACGGTCGATGGAATCCCCTGCGTGCTCATCAAGCCACCCGCCGCGCCGGTTGGCAGCCTGGTGCTGATGGCGGGCGGCGACGGACGCATCGGCGTCGGCCCGGGCGGCACGGTGTCGCGCGGCGGCAACCAGCTGGTGCGCACGCGCGCCGATTACGCCGCGCGCGGCTTTGCCGTGCTGGTGCCGGATGCCGGCATCGACGTCGCCGCCGCGGTGAAATACATGGCGGCGATCAAGCGGCCGGTGACCTTGGTCGGCACCAGCCGCGGTACGCAGCGCGCGGCCGAAGGCATCGCCGCCGGCGCGCGGCCGGACCGTCTCGTGCTCACATCCGGGTTTCTCTCGGCGCAATCCGGCGAAGGCGTGGATCGCTCGGTCATCGTCCTGCTCGGGTCGCCATCGCTGCTGCCGCGCACGCTGGTGATCGAGCATCGCCACGACGAGTGCCGCTTCACCTCGCCGCAGGGCGTGGCGCCGTTCCTCGCCTGGAGCCGCGGCAAGGCGCGGGTCGTCTGGCTCGACGGCGGCGACAGCGCCGGCAATCCGTGCGAGGCGCGCGGCCATCACGGCTTTTACGGGCAGGACGCGCAGGTAGTCGGCGCCGTCGCCGCCTTCGCGCGGCGCTAGCGCGCCGGAACCTCGCGCGCTCCCCGCGCGTTTCCCTGCGAGCCGTCACGCATGAGGAGGAACGCGATGCCGCGAGGCAGCAAGGCGAAATATACCGGCAAGCAGAAGCGCAAGGCGCGCGATATCGAGCGCGGCTACGAGCGGCGCGGCGTCTCGCGCCGCGAGGCCGAACGACGCGCCTGGGCGACCGTCAACCGCGAAAGCCACGGCGGCAAGAAAAGCGGCTCCGGCCGCGGCCGCAAGGAAAGCCACGCCTCGTCACGCAAGGGCGGCCGGCTCGGCGGCCGTGCCTCGGCCAATCGCTCGGCGGCGGCGCGCTCGCGCTCGGCGCGCAAGGCTGCCGCCACGCGCCGCCGCCGCGGGCACTGATCAGCGGTACAGCGGCGGCTGGTTGTCGTCGAAGCCGAAAATGTCGTCGAATTCCCGGTGCGGGCGGCGGCGGTGGCGCTCGCCGCGCCACGTCGTCACCTTGCTGGTCGCGACCTTGTCCGGGCGATCGCCGGTGATGACGATGCGCGTCTGCGCCGTGTGCTCCTTCACCAGCGCATACAGCACCGCGGCATTGGCCGGGTGCAGGCGGATGCAGCCGTGCGAGGCCGGACGGCCGAGATGCGAGATCTCATAGGAGCCGTGGATGGCGTAGCCGCCGTCGAAGAAGATCGAATAGGGCATCGGCGACCAGTCGTATTTGCGCGAGAACCACTGGCGCGCCAGCCGCTCCGGGCGATAGCTGCCGTTAGGCGTGCGGTAACCGATGCGCGCGGTGGAGACCGGCCATTCGTAACGCGGATGGCCGTCGACCGAGACCGACAGGCGCTGCGCCGTCTTGTCGACGGTGACGAGAATGCCGGCTTGCGCCGAGGCAAGCCCGCTCAGCAGCCCGGCAGCGATAGCGATGAAAGCCATGAAACGTGGCATCCAACACGCGTCTCCAAATGCCACGGAGACAAGTGTCGGCGGTCTTGAAGTACGGCGCAACCGGCGCCGTCACCAATGGTTAAAGCCGTATTTGCGGGCCAATTGCTGCAACCAGGCCTGGCGGGCGCGCAGGACCTCGGCCTCGCCGCCGCGCGCAACCTTGCGCGGCGATACGCGCGCCGGCGGCTCGTAGGCGCGGACATGTGCGACGACCGCACGTGCAACGGCCCCATCGCGCTGCGGCGCAACGGAAGGCGCCGCCGGTTCATGATCGGCCTTCGCCTCGGCGGCTGCCTCGTCGGGCGGCGGCGCGGCCAATGACGTCGTCGAAACCTGGATCGGCTTTTCGGCGTCCGCCATCGGCGTGGCCCCCGGCGGCGCCGGCAGCGGGCCTTCGCTCACCACGATCTTCGTCTCGGCCAGCCGCTGCTTGTGCACCAGCGAGAACAACGTCGCGGCGTGGTCCGGCCGCAGCCGCACGCAGCCGTGCGAGGCGGCGTGACCGAGATTGCGCGCCTCCATGGTGCCGTGCACGGCGTAGCCGCGGAAGAAGAACATCGACCACGGCATCGGCGTCATTTCGTACTGCCGCGAATACCAGTGCCGTTCGAGGCGGACCGGATGGAAGGTGCCGCTCGGCGTGGGATAGCCACGGCGCCCGGTCGACACCGGCCAGCGATAAAGCTCGCTGCCGTCGACGCTGACGGCCATCTGCTGCTGCGATTTGCTGATATTGACGACGACATCGGCCCTGGCCGGCGCCGGCGGCAACAACACCGCGCCCAGGGCGGCAATACTGGCGGCTACGCCGATCCAACGCATGACACACCCTCAACCGCCACGAATGGAGGATCGCCCGCCGGCGGTATTGTTGTAAAGCATTATTAACCGGCAAAGGGCTTGCGGATACTCGACTTTTTGCCACCGTCGTCGCTCAGGCAAGGGGACGATGCAACCTTGTAGCCTCGGCCATCATTCGACTCTAACCTGACCTGCCAGAATAGAATCGGCAGATCGGCGCAAGCCATGAACACGCGCGTGACCGCATCTTTTGTGCTGAGCGTCCTGCTGGCGGCCGGCCCGGCCGCGTTCGCCGGCGAGACCACGGCCGGCCAGGCGGCTTCGCCGCCGGCTCCGGTCGTGAAGGTGTCGGCGCCGCTGCCGCCGCAGAAACCGGCGCTCGGCGAAGACAAGGAACCGGCCAAGCAGTTGTTCTCGCATGTCGAGCTGCCCTCGCTCGGCAAGGCCATGGCCATCGGCTACTACCCGCGCGGCTGCCTGCAAGGCGGCGTCGAACTGCCGGTGGACGGGCCGAACTGGCAGGTGATGCGGATATCGCGCAACCGCAACTGGGGCCATCCCGAGCTTGTCAAATTCCTCGAGCGCTTCGCGCCGCTCGCCGCCAAGGCCACCGGCTGGAACGGCATCATGGTCGGCGACATGGCGCAGCCGCGCGGCGGCCCGCTGCCTTACGGCCACCTGAGCCACCAGATCGGCCTCGACGTCGACATCTGGTTCATGCCGATGCCCGACCATCGGCTGAGCAAGGAGGAGCGTGACAACCTCTCCGCCAGCAACCTCGTCGCCGCCGATCTGAAGCACGTCGATCCGAAGACCTGGACGCCGGCCGACATCGCCTTCATCCGCACCGCCGCCGAGCAGCCGGAGGTCGAGCGCGTGCTGGTCAATGCCGCGATCAAGAAGGAGCTCTGCCGCGTCGAGGACAAGAAGAGCGATGGCTGGATGGACAAGGTGCGCCCCTGGTACGGTCACAACGACCACATCCATGTGCGGCTGAAATGCCCGGC
>DATJYA010000044.1:0-5057 GCA_035499835.1 Pseudolabrys sp. | reverse complement strand
GCCTGGGGCTGGCAGACCGCCTATCACGAAACGATCGCGACCTGACGCGGCAAGAAGAGCAATAAGGGAGAAGACGTCATGACGAAGCTCCTGGCAGCGATCCGCTTCATGGCCGGCGCCATCGCGCTTATGGCTCTTGTCGCGCTGGCGGCGCCGGCGTCGGCGCAGCAGCCGGCTACGGTCAATCCCACCGCCGACGCGGTGAAGGAGCAGCAATTGTTGCAGCAGCTCGGGGTGATCAAGGGCCTCGGTACGATCCCGGACGCGAAGTCCTACGTGCTCGAGCATCCCGCCGGCCGCGAATGGCGTGAGTTCCGCATGGTCACGCTGAAATGGATTGGCGGCATCGCCATTCTCGGCATCCTGGCGCTGCTCACGATCTATTATCTGTGGCACGGCGCGGTGCGCATCGAGGCGGGGCGTTCGGGACGCACCATCGTGCGCTTCAATGGCTTCGAGCGCTTCGTGCACTGGCTGACCGCCGTGACCTTCGTCATCCTCGGCATTACCGGTCTCAACATCACCTTTGGCCGCAGCCTGCTGTTGCCGTGGATGGGGCCCGAGGCCTTCAGCGCCTGGTCGGAGTGGGCGAAGTTCGCGCACAATTACATCAGCTTTGCCTTCACCATCGGTCTGGTCCTGATGTTCCTGATATGGGTCGCGCGCAATCTGCCGACCCGCGCCGATGTCGTCTGGTTCCTGTCCGGCGGCGGCATGTTTGGCGGCGAGGAGCCGCCGGCCTGGAAATTCAATGGCGGCGAAAAGCTGATCTTCTGGCTCGTCGTCTTCGGCGGCGGGCTGGTTGCCGCCAGCGGCTATTTCCTGCTGTTCCCGTTCTACGGCACCAATATCACCAACATGGAGCAGGCCGAGATCGTGCACAGCGTCGTCGCTGTGCTGTTCATTGCTGCCATGTTCGCCCACATCTATATGGGCACTATCGGCGTCGAGGGCGCTTTCGAGGCGATGAGCGAAGGCACCGTCGACGTCAACTGGGCCAAGGAGCGCCACAGTCTCTGGTACGAAGAGGAAGTGGCGCCCGGCGGCACCGTCGCGCCGGCCATGCGGCCCGCCGAGTAGCGGCTGCAGCGTCGTCCCTGCAAAACGCCCGGCCGCGCGGCCGGGCGTCGTGTTTTGCGGTCAGGCCCGCCGCGCAGGCCGCGAGCCTTTTGCGCCCGATGGGCCTATATAGATGCCATGCGCATCATCGGTCTCGCCGGCTGGAGCGGCTCCGGCAAAACCACGCTGATCACCAGGATCATCCCGCGCCTGATCGCGCGGGGCTTGCGAGTGTCCACGCTCAAGCACGCGCATCACGGTTTTGACCTCGACCAGCCGGGCAAGGATTCCTTCATGCATCGCGCCGCCGGCGCCACCGAGGTCATCATCTCCTCGGCCAAGCGCTGGGCGCTCTTGCACGAGCTGCGCGAGGAACCGGAGTGGAATTTTCCCGACCTCGTCGCCAAATTGTCGACTGTGGATCTCATTCTGGTCGAGGGCTTCAAGCGCGACCGGCAGGTCCCGAAGCTGGAGGTTTACCGCGTCGCCAACGGCAAGCCGTTGCTGTACCCGGAGGATCCGAGCATCGCGGCGATTGCTTGCGACAGCGCGCTTGCCGATGCGCCGCTGCCCTGGGTCGACCTCAACGACATCGAGAAAGTCGCCGACGTGCTGCTCGAACACGCAAGACCGTTGGACGCCTTGATGCCGGCGGCTGGGTATCGCTGATGGCGCAGCTGACCGACGACTGTTTTGCCTTTTCCGGCCCGCTGCTGCCGCTTGCCGATATGGAGCGGCTGATCGGCGAACGCGTGGCGCCGGTGGGCGAGACCGAGCGGGTGGCCTTGCGCGAGGCGCGCGGTCGCGTCGGAGCTGCCGACATCACGGCGCCGGTCGATCTGCCGCCGTTCGATAATTCGGCGGTCGACGGCTACGCCGTGCGCCATGCCGATCTCGACGCCAAGGGCGACACCAAACTCGTCATTGCCGGCCGCCTCACCGCCGGCCGCCGCCCCGACATCGCGCTCAGGCCCGGCGAGGCCATCCGCATCTTCACCGGTGCGGCGATGCCGCAGGGTGCCGATACCGTGTTCATGCAGGAAGATGTGCGCGTCGAGGGCAGCAATGTCATCGTGCCGAGCGGGCTCAAGCTCGGCTCCAACCGCCGCCTCGCCGGCGAGGATGTGGCCAAAGGCGCCGTGGTGCTGCCGGCCGGCACCGTCCTGGAAGCGCAGCATATCGCGCTGTTGGCGGCGCTGGGCCTCACCGCGATCGAAGTGCGCCGGTCGCTTAAGGTCGCGATCTTTTCCACCGGCGACGAAGTGGTCGAGCCGGGCTCGGCGCGTGGCGGTGCCGCGATCTATGACGCCAACCGCTATCTGCTCGCCGGCCTGCTGGAGCGGCTCGGTGCCAAGGTGACCGATCTCGGCATTCTCGGCGACGACGCGGCGGAGCTGGCGCGTGCTCTCTCTGCCGCCGCCGCCGGCCACGATCTGGTCATCACCTCGGGCGGGGTTTCCACCGGCGAAGCCGATCATGTCCGCAGTGCGGTCGAGCGCGTTGGCAGCCTGGTGTTCTGGCGCGTCGCCATCAAGCCGGGGCGGCCGGTGGCCATGGGCGTCATCCGTGGCGCCAGCAACATCGACAGCGCCGCCTTCGTCGGGTTGCCCGGCAATCCGGTCGCCGTGTTCGTGACCTTTGTGCGCGTGGTGAAGCCGCTGCTGCGGCGGCTCGGCGGCGCGCGGCCCGAGCATCTCATGCCGCTGCCGGTGCGTGCCGCGTTTGCCTACAGGAAAAAGAAAGACCGCCGCGAATATGTGCGCGTGGCGCTGCGGCGTGCCGCCGACGGCGAAATCGAGGCGGTGAAACATCCCCAGGACGGCGCCGGGATTCTCACGTCGCTGACTGAAACCGATGGGCTGCTGGAATTTCCCGAAGACGTGACAAAGATTGAGCCGGGTGCACGCGTCGGCTTTCTCTCTTACGCCGCGCTGGTTGGCTGACCGTCAGGCGCCGAGCCGCACCGCGTTGGTGGTGAAGGCTTCGTCGACCGGTTCCTGAATGCTGTTGAGGACGACGACGCCGATGCACGCGATCACGACCGCTGCAACACAGGCAATGATGAAGGCTTTCATTGCAACCAGCTCCTCTCAACGGGGCCCATGAATTGAGACCATATCAGATATGGAACCTGCCGCGCAGGGTTCAACTTTGCTGCAGCGCAATGCGGGTGGCGCGTTCGGCATCTTCCGGCGTGTTCACGTTGAAGAACGGGTCGACCGGCTCGGCCGGCCAGTCGGCGATGGCGATGCCGTGCCGCGCCGTCCACACCTCGATCTTGCGCAGGTCGTCCTCAACCAGCGCCTTGCGCAGGTTCTCGCGCAGCGCCAGCGGCCACAGCGCGATCACGGGGTGGCGCCATTCGCCGGAACGGGCGCAGGCGAGCGGCACGCCGGCGCCCATCTTGCGCCGCGCGGTGTGCAGCCGCTCGACCAGATCGTCGGGCAGGAACGGGCAGTCGCCGGGCACGCTGAGCATCCACTCGACGCCGTTATCCTGGCGGGCGAGCCAATCAAGCCCGGCGAGGATGCCGGCGAGCGGGCCAAGATAGCCCTCGACGTTGTCGGGCACGACTTCGAGTCCGGTGTCGGCGAAACGCGCAGGATCGCCGTTGGCGTTGATGATGATGCCGGTGCATTGCGCCGACAGGCAGGCGAGCACGCGGTCGAGAATGGAAATGCCTCCGATCTCGATGCGCGCCTTGTCGCCGCCGCCCATGCGGCGCGCAAGCCCGCCGGCAAGCACGAGGCCGAGGGTGGGGGGAACGGGAGGAGTCATGCTTGGCTGCTTTTCCCGGGCGCAGCGCAGCACGAAGTGATGCGCTGCAGACCTGGGATCCCGGTTTCGTGTTTGATCAAGCTGGGTCCCGGATCTGCGGTGCACCGCTTGCGCGCGGCACCGCGTCCGGGACACGAGCCATCAACTTACTCATCCCCCACCGCGGCCTTGCGCCGGTGCTTGGCGCTTTCCTCCTCGACAAAGGCGAGGTTCTGGTCGAACACGATACGGTCCTCGCCGGCAAGGGCGACGAAGCGCTTGCCGCGGGCGCGGCCGATCAGCGTCAGGTTGGCCTTGCGCGCAAGCTCCACGCCCCAGGCGGTGAAGCCCGAGCGCGAGATCAGGATGGGAATGCCCATGCGTACGGTCTTGATCACCATTTCCGAGGTCAGGCGGCCGGTGGTGTAGAAAATCTTGTCGGCGGGCGAGATTTTTTCCTTGAACATCCAGCCGGCGATCTTGTCGACGGCGTTGTGGCGGCCGACGTCCTCCATATAGACCAGCGGCCGATCCTCGCGCGCCAGCACGCAGCCGTGGATGGCGCCGGCCTCGAGATAAAGCGACGGCGTGGTGTTGATTTCCTGCGTCAGCTTGTAGAGCCAGGAGGTGCGCAAGGTCGCCTTCGGCAGTTGCACGCCTTCGAGCGCCTCCATCAGATCGCCGAACACGGTGCCCTGCGCGCAGCCGGAGGTCTGCACCTTCTTCTTCAGCTTCTTCTCGTAATTGGTCTTGCGCTTGGTGCGCACGACGACGACCGCAAGCTCCTCGTCATAGTCGACGCCGGTCACCACGTCGTCGGGCAACAGCATGTTCTGGTTGAGCAGATAGCCGATCGCCAGATAGTCCGGGTAGTCGCCGATGGTCATGGCGGTGACGATTTCCTGGCTGTTGAGGAAGATCGTCAGCGCCCGCTCGACCGTCACCGCAGTCTCGATCCGGCTGCCCGTCTGGTCGATGCCAGTGACGCGTTCGGTCAGCCGCGGGTCGGCCGGGTTGGGCTTGATGATGTAGCCGTCGGTTTTTTTATCCATGTCGACACTATAGCAGAACTTGCGTCCCACCGCCGAAAGACGGGCGCGGTGGGCAAAAATGCGCGCCAAACATCAATTCCCTGCGCCGCGCTTTCCCCGCTAATATGGTGCGCAAGACGACGGACCGCAAAGGTCCGCTGATTTTCATTCGGGGAGGTTACCGATGTTTCGCGCCACCAAGGACATCAT
>DATJYA010000043.1:0-2862 GCA_035499835.1 Pseudolabrys sp. | reverse complement strand
CATGCCCAAGGAGGCGCTGCAGCATGCCGACGCCGTCGTCATCGGTGAAGTCGAACTGGTGATCGATAGACTGCTCGACGATCTCGAAGACGGCGCCATGCGCGGGACCTACAAGTCGGAGATGCTGCATCCGATGGTCGGCGTGCCGATGCCGCGCTACGACCTGCTCAAGAAGCACCGCTACGTGAACAAAACCTTCGTGCAGACCTCGCGCGGTTGCCACCAGGGCTGCACCTTCTGCGCCGAACCGCTGATGAACGGGCTCAAATTCCGTTATCGGCCGGTCGATGAAGTCATCCACGAGATGGAGAATTGCGGCGCGAGCACGATTTCGATCAATGACGCGGACTTTTTCGGCACGCCCGAGCGTCCGAAAGAAGTGATGCGTGCGCTCAAAGGCCGCGGCATCCATTGGCAAGCCGGCGTTACCTCCAAGCTGGCGCAGGACGATCGCATGCTCGAGCTTGCGGCGGAAAGCGGCTGCACGCTGTTGAGCATCGGCTTTGAATCAATCTCGCGCGACACGCTCAAGAGCGTGCACAAGCACGTCAACCGGCCGGAGACTTTCGCCGCCCTGGTCGAGAAGGTGCATTCCTATGGCATCATGGTGTTCGGCCTGTTCATGTTCGGTTTCGACGGCGACGATACCTCGGTGTTCGAGGAAACCGTCAAGTTCAACATCGACGCCGACTACGACGCCTGCGCCTATTCGACGCTGACGCCCTATCCCGGCACGCTCACCTGGTACGAGATGAAGAAGGCGGACCGCATCGTCTCCTTCGACTGGACGATGTACGACCAGGGCCACGTCGTTTATCGGCCGGCGCAGATGTCCGGCGACGAGCTGCGCCTCGGCCAGCGCGGCGCTTACGAAGAATTCTATTCGGCGGCGTCGATCGCCCACCGGTTTCCCCTGCACGGCAAGCGGCATCGCGCGCAATGGCTAATCTACAATCTGTTCATGCGCAGAGGCGCGCAAACGGAGAATATTCAGTCGATCGCGGCGCCGACGGCGGAGCCGAATGTTGCGCCGATGCCGCCGATCCTGCCGATCAAGCGCGAATGGCGCGCCGCCGTGCTCGAGGCGGCCGGCGGCCCGGGCCCGCACATGAGCTAGCGCGCCGAGGCGTGATCGGCTCCAGCCTGGGAACTTTCTTTTTTGCTCGCGTTGTTTAGGCTAGCGACGCCTTGTCCTCGGGGGCAGCCAAGCGGGGTTCTCCCGCCGTACAAAAAATCTTCTAAGAGCATGAACGACGCCGTCACCACGCTTCGCATCGCCATTGGCGACTATCCGCACACGCTGCCGCTCAAGCGCGGGGAAATCCGCTCGCCGGCGCTGAAGCTCGAATTTGTCGAGGTGAAGCCCATGCACACGGCGTTCAAGCCGATGGTGCGCGAGCACGCCTATGATGCGAGCGAGATGGCGCTGGTCACCTATTTGCAGGCCAAGGCGTACAACAAGGGCCTCACATTGCTGCCGGCGGCGATGCTGGCGCGTTTTCAGCACCACACCATGTTGTTCAACGCCGGGCGCGGCACGATCACGCCGGACAACCTCGCCGGCAAGCGCATCGGCGTGCGCTCCTATAGCCAGACGACCGGGGCGTGGATTCGCGGCATCCTGCAAAACGACTACGGCGTCGATTTTGCCCGCGTGCAGTGGGTGACCTTCGAGGACGGCCATGTTGCCGAGGCCAAAGACCCACCCGGCGCCATCCGCGCCCGCCCGGATCAGGACATGACGCAAATGCTGGTCCAGGGCGAACTCGATGCCGCGATCTACGGGGCGGCCATGCCGAAAGACGCGCAGCTGCGCAGCGTCATTCCCGATCCCGAGGCGGCGGCGAAGGCCTGGTACGCCAAGCACGGTCTGATGCCGGTCAATCACATGGTGGTGGTGACCAACGAACTGATGCGGTCGAAGCCGCAAGCCGTCGCCGAGCTTTATCGCCTGCTGCAGGCCGCCCGGGCGGCGGCCCCGCCGCCGGCGCCGGGCGAACCCGATCCGGCGCCCTTCGGCAAGGACAGCAACCGGGCTTGCCTTGAATTGCTAGCCTCGTATGCCGAGCAACAGGGGCTGACCCCGCGCAAGCTCAGCTTTGACGAGCTTTGGTAGCCACATTTTCAGCATCGCGAATTGGCGCATAAAAAGCCAAGATTGCCTAATTTTTAGCCCTGCGTGCCTGACTTAAAAATAGGCAGCAATCCTGCCGCCACTTATACAGGCGTGGAAACAAAGGCTTAGCCGATTTGTGACGCCTTGGCACAGCCCTTGCGAATTGCGGCTCGCGCGGAAAAGTCGCCGGGACCAATCGCGCGCGTCAAACGCAGGGGACTTCGCTCATGCTCAAATCGATTCAGGCGGTCGCGTCGCGACCGAATGCCCGCAAGTGGCTCTCCGCCGCTGCGGGATTGGCTCTCGTGGCTGCGGCGGCCGTGCAACCCGCCAAGGCCGAAGACACGATCAAGGTCGGCATCCTCCACTCGCTGTCCGGCACCATGGCGATCAGCGAAACCACGCTGAAAGATGTGATGCTCATGCTCATCGACGAGCAGAACAAGAAGGGCGGTCTGCTCGGCAAGAAACTCGAGGCGGTTGTCGTCGACCCGGCGTCGAACTGGCCGCTGTTTGCCGAAAAAGCGCGCGAGCTGATCGAGAAGGACAAGGTTTCGGCGGTGTTCGGCTGCTGGACCTCCGTGTCGCGCAAATCGGTTCTTCCGGTGTTCAAGGAGCTGAATTCGATCCTCTTCTATCCCGTGCAATTCGAGGGTGAAGAAGGCGAACGCAATGTGTTCTACACCGGCGCCGCGCCGAACCAGCAGGCCATTCCGGCCGTCGACTATCTGATGTCGAAGGACGGC
>DATJYA010000042.1:0-8072 GCA_035499835.1 Pseudolabrys sp. | reverse complement strand
GCCGCGGTAGCGCGCGGCGCCGCCGTCGCCGGAAAATCGCTCGCGCGTGAACGGCTGATGCATCATCCCGAACACCGGCTCGCCGAAGCGCATCAGCCCGATCAGCGTGCCCCAGGCCGGCATGCCGGCGATGAAGGATTTAGTGCCGTCGATCGGGTCGAGCACCCAGACATATTCGGCATCGGTGCGTTCGCTGGCGTATTCCTCGCCGAGGATGCCGTGGTCGGGGAAACTGCGCCGGATCAGCGTGCGCATGGCATCCTCAGCGGCCCGATCGGCGGCGGTGACCGGATCGAAGCCGCCGGGCTTCTTGTTTTCGATCGCCAGCGCGGTGCGGAAGAATGGCAGGATGGTCTCGCCGGAGACAGTGGCGAGCTGGTCGACAAAAGCCGCGAAATCGATTGCCGTCATGGGTCCGCGCCTAGGTTTGCTCCGGCTTAGTCGAAGAGTGGCTGGGACGGCAATCTTGCCGCGCGCGGATGTCGGCTGAACATTTTTGCATTGGTGCCAGTACAAGTGCCCGAATTGAGCATACAGCTATGCATAAATAGCATGGGATTTTGGCCAAATCGCCTTGCGTTTTGTGCGCCGCAGTGTAAATTATTGCAATGCGGTAGCGATACCGCTGCCCTCCTTGGGCGTTTCCTCCCTAGACTTGGGCCGCTTGCAACCGCGAGCGGCCCTTTTTTTGCCGGCGTGGCTGTAACTTTACGGGCCGAGACTATTCGGCGGCGGCGCGGTAGGGCCGCAGCTCTTCCAGCGGAATCTCGCCGAGGCGCACCGCCAGAACCTCCAGGTCGACGGCCAGCTTGCCGAAGTCCTGCGAACGCTCGTAGCGCCGCTCGTCCATATAGAGCCCGCGATTGATCTCGAGCTGGATCGCGTGCAGTCCTGCGGCCGGATTGCCATAATGCTCGGTGATGAAGCCGCCGGCATAAGGCTTGTTGCGGCTCACCGAATAACCCATGCCACGCAGGGTCTTTTCGATGGTTTCCGACACCGCGCCGGTGCAACTGGTGCCGTAGCGGTCGCCGAGCACGAATTCCGGCCGGGGCCGGTCGTCGCGATGGCCGGCGCTGGACGGCATGGAATGGCAGTCGACCAGAATGGCGGCGCCGAAATCGCGATGTAGCCTCGTAAACAAGCGCCGCAAGGCCCGGTGATAGGGCTTATAGAGGCTTTCAATGCGCCGAAGCGCGTCATCGACCGGAATACGCTGGTCGTAGATCTCCTGCGCGTCGCCGACCACCCGGGCCACCGTGCCAAGCCCGCCGGCGACCCGCATCGACCGGGTATTGGCAAAGGAGGGAAGGCGGCCATCGAACATCCGCGGATCGAGTTCGTAGGGTTCGCGATTGACGTCGACATAGCAGCGCGGGAAATGCGCGCGCATCATCGGATAGCCGCGCTTGATCACCCCGGTAATCAGCGCGTCGACGAAGCTGTCCTCGGAGCGGCGCAGCGTCGCTATGTCGAGCCGCGACGTGACCAGGAAATCACGCGGATAGGTTGAGCCGCTGTGCGGCGAATTGAACACCACCGGAGCTTCGCATGCCGCCGGTTCGATCACTTCAAAGGGCGGGTCGAGCTCGTCGCGGAGGTCACTCATGGGTGTCGGCACTCACGGGCTGGAAACGTTCATTGATGGAAGATTACCACTGCGGCGGGCCGTTTATACCGTCTATTCTCTATGCGCCGGCTAACAATGCCAAGCCATGCTTTAGGGTTCACCCGATATTTACCCGGCACAAGTCTTATGGGACATCTGGGCCGGCCGTCGGGGCGCGCGGTCCCGTTTCGGGCGTGAGAATGTCGAAAATCCTGCTGGCTGAAGACGACACCGATATGCGGCGCTTTTTGGTCAAGGCGCTGCAAAACGCGGGCTTCGAGGTCACCTCCTACGATAACGGGCTGTCGGCCTATCAGCGACTGCGCGAGGAGCCCTTCGAGCTGCTGCTCACCGATATCGTGATGCCGGAAATGGACGGCATCGAGCTTGCGCGCCGCGCCGCCGAGCTCGACCCCGATATCAAGATCATGTTCATCACCGGCTTTGCCGCGGTCGCGCTCAACGCCGATTCAACCGCTCCCAAGCACGCCAAGGTGCTGTCCAAGCCCGTGCATCTGCGTGAGCTGGTCAGCGAAGTGCAGAAAATGCTGGCGGCCTGACGGCTTTCCGGCGGCTTGCCTCCTCCGGGTGGAGCCGATAAGACCAAACCCACCAAAGGGTGCGTAGCTCAGCGGAAGAGCACTACCTTGACATGGTAGGGGTCACAGGTTCGATCCCTGTCGCACCCACCATCTTTTAAGACGGTTTTGCTGACGCGCCCTTCGAGCCCTGAAGGCGCTGTCGGCGCTCGCGCCGCCGATGTGTTTCTTGAGCCATTGATCCGCACTTGCCTCGCGGGCGTTTCGTTTTCTCGCACCGCAATTGTGCGGTAATGATCGTCGTTGCACGGCGCGAAAGCTGCCGCGACCGTGGGATATGCCAAGGGACAACCGCAAAGATGAATCCGAATATCGCCGTCATCCACTACAGTTCGACCGGGAACACGCTGAAGCTGGCGACCGGGCTGGCGGACGGCGCCCGTGAGCGCGGCGCCGTTGTTCGACTGCTGCGCGTTGCCGAGCTTGCCCCACGCGACGCCGTCGAAAAAAACCCCGCCTGGATGCGTCATTTGCAAAAGGAGGAATCCGCCGGCGGCACGCCGCTCGCCCAGCTCGACGATCTGGTCTGGGCGGACGGCATTGCGCTCGGCTCGCCGACGCGGTTTGGCGGCCCCACCGCGCAGCTCAAGAATTTTCTCGACTCGACCGGGGGCCTGTGGGCGAAGGGCGTGCTGGCCCAGAAGGTCGTGACCGCGTTCACCTCCGCCTCGACGTCGCACGGCGGGCTCGAGTCGACCATCCTGGCGCTGCTGAACACGGCCTATCACTGGGGCGCGCTGATCATGCCGCTCGGCTATGTGGATGAGGTGGTGAGGAAGCACGCCGGGAATCCGTACGGCGCGAGCTGGGTTTCGCGCAGCGGCAGTTCTCCGGATGACACGGCGGTGGCGGCGGCGCGCAGCCAAGGCCGGCGTTTTGCGACCGTCGTCGGCGCCCTGAAGCGCGGCCTGGCCGCCGGCGCTCCGGCGGCTTGAGTCGGGGGTTTCACTAGTCTTGTTTGAATTGCGCGGCGCGCCATTTCAGCGCGGCGCCGAGCCCTTCCCTGGCCTTGATCGCGTGGAACTGCGCGCCCATTTCGGTTTTCGCCGCGTAGAGCGGCGACACGACGTCCACCCCGGCGTTGAGCGCATTCCTGAAGCCGGCGGCATCGGCGCCGCGATTGACCGAGAGCTTGGTGCAGTAAAGCGCCTCGGGCGAAATGAGCGAAAGGCGCTTGGCGTATTTCAACGCCGCCGCCGCGAGTTCGCCTGACGGCACGACGCGATTGACGAGGCCCAGCTCCAGCGCCGTCCTTGCGTCGATGGAGTCGCCGAAATAGAGGAGCTCGCGGGCCTTCTTGTAGCCGATCAGGAGCGGCATCACGATCGCCGGGCCGGCATTGGAGAAGCGGATCTCGGGCTCGCCGAATTGTGCGTCTTCGGCGGCGATGGCGAGATCGCAGAACATCGCCAGCTCGCAGCCGCCGCCCAGCGCGTGGCCCTGGACCGCGGCGATCACCGGCTTCTTCATGTCCCACGGCAGCATTTCGAAGGCGAGACACTCGCGCAGATACTCGTGCCACTTCAAGGCGTCGTGCCGCCACGCCTCGACGTCGTTGCCGCCGGTGATGTCGTAGCCGACGCAGAAGCTGCGGCCGGCGGCGCGCAGCAGCACCACGCTGGTTTCGGCATCGGCATCGGCGCCGCGCAAGGCGTCGGTCAATGCCAGCCGCAGGTCCTTGTTGATGGCGTTGAGCTTGTCGGGCCGGTTGAGGGTGACCATCGTGACGCGGTCGTCGTTCTCGCGCAAAACGAGTTTGCTCATGGCATCGGCTCCTCTCCGGGATCGTCACCTCTTGGCACGATCAGCGCATCGACGATGCGGCAGCCGCCAGGCGCCGCGAAGACCATCAGCGGATTGAGATCGATTTCACCGAGATGGTCGCGGTTCGTCCAGGCAAGCGCGCCGACGCGCTCGATCACGTCGGCAAAGGCGGCAACGTCATAGGGTTTGGGGGCGCGCGCGCCGCACAGCAGCGGGTAGCCCTTGAGCGTCGCGATCATGGCCGCGGCGTCACCTTCGGCGAGCGGAAGAAGCCGCAGCGCGTAGTCCTTGAAAACCTCTATGCCGACGCCGCCAAGGCCGGCGGCGATCACCAGGCCGAAATCGGGATCGCGGCTGACGCCGACAAAGGTCTCGATGCCGCCGTTGACCATCTCCTGGACGAGGAGGCCGGCGATCTGCTCACGAGACGTAACGCCTTCCGCGGCGCGCATCAGCCGGTCGTAGGCCGCGCGCAGATCGCTCTCGTTTTTGATCGAGAGCGCGACCAGGCCGTGCTCGGACTTGTGGGCGATGCGGTCGGAAACGACCTTGAGGACGACGGGCCAGCCGATCTCGGACGCGGCGCGGCGTGCCGTCTCCCAATCGGAAGCGAGAACTTCGCGGGTCACCGGCAGCATGTAGCCGGCAAGAAACCGTTTGGCGTCCGCTTCATGAATTGTCGGCCGCTTTGCCGCGCCGGAAAGCAGGCTGCCGAGGCCAGCACCGCTTTCGTCGGTTGCGATCGCCGGCGGACGTTTCCTGGAGGTCAGGCCGAGGCGAGCGATTGCGCCCAGGCCCTGCCGTGTCCCGCCGAGAACAGGAATGCCGTGCTGGCGCAACAATTCGATCTGCGCGCGCTGCATCACCCCCGGCCGCGTTCCCATCATGTAGTGCGGCTTTGCGCTCTTGCTCGCCGCGTCGGCGAGCACGCGAGCGTAGTCGAGGGCGCGTTCGATGCGGCCCATCGGGTTGCCGTCCGCGGCGTCGGAACACATCACCACCGCGTCGCAATTGGCATCGAGGTCGAGGCAATGCAGCGCGTGCGGGAAATTCTTCGCGAAGTCCCCGTTGCCCCACGCATCGAGCGGATTGCCGTCACCGGTGAGGGGGCCGATCACCGCTTCCGCCTTGCGCCGCACCGCCGCATCGAGCGGCGGCAGTTCGAGGCCGGCCTCGCTCGCGGTGTCGAGAATGAGCTCGGCTTGCCCGCCGGAGGCGGTGACCACGCCGATGCGCGGACCGGCCGGACGGCGGGCGCCGCCCGCGGCGGCAAGGACTTCGGACAGCGCGTCGAGATCGTCGACTTCGATCGCGCGATGCGCACGCAGCACTTCGGAAAACACGCGGCCTTCGCCGGCGAGACCGCCGGTGTGGCTGGTGATTGCCCGCTGCGTCCGTTCCGACCGGCCGACCTTGAGGACGGCGACCGGCTTGCCGAGATCGGCGGCGCGATCGAGCGCGGCCACGAAGCGGTCCGGTTCGCGGACCGTTTCCAGGAACGCGGCAATGACCCTGGTCTCGGGATCGTCGAGGAGAGCGTCGATGTAGTCCGCGCAATTGACGACCGCCTCGTTGCCGGAAGAGATCACGTGGCTGAAGCCGTAGCGGCGAATATCGGCAAGCAGGCCGATGCAGATCGAGCCGCTCTGCGAGACGAGCCCGACGTGACCGGCGAGGCCCTCGGCGTCACGAACCTCCTGCATGTAGGTCGTGCTGCCGTCATGCGGGCTGAGCACGCCCATGCAATTGGGCCCGCACAGCGCGATGCCGCCGTCGCGGCAAATGCCGGAGATCTCGGCCTGCAGACGTTTGCCATCGGCGCCGCGCTCGGCAAAGCCGCCATCGTAGATGACCGCGGCACGCCCGCCGATCTCGGCCGTGAGCCTGATGCCCTCGAGCACGCGGTCGGTGCTGACGCAAAACGCGACGACGTCCGGCGGCTGCGGAACGTCGCGCAGGCTGGCATAGCAGCGGGTGCCGAGCACCGCCAGATATTTCGGATTGATCGGAAAAACGTCGCCCTTGAAGGCGAGACGATCAAGCGACTCCATGAGCGCTCGGCCGATCGACGGACGCTCGGAAGCGCCCACGATCGCGATCGTGCGCGGGCGGAGAAGACCGTCGAGATTCATTCGCGTTACGCTGGTTAGAGGTTGATGCCCGGTTGGGCGATACGTCACCACGGCTCGGTCCGCCAGACGATATTTGATTTTACCAAAAACGGTGCGAGCTTTGCCCCGCCCGGTGCCGTTCGAAATTCCTCAGCATTATTTGACTCTTATGCTTGATTTTCGATGCCGCTATTGTCAAGCGCGGGTTCCCTACCGCGTCTAAAATTCAGTCTGGCTCAAAATTGCAGTTAATTAACGTCAAAGACGTTGTAGCATGGCTCAAGTTTCGTAGGGTGCCGTTGCCGGGCGGCGCCATGCGTTCAAGGTCCAGCCCATCAGGAGGATCGCGTGCGCAAGTCATTTGGCAACCGGTTCCCGGACCTCGCCGGCCACTCGCTCAGCCGCCGCCGTTTCGTGTCGGCCGCCGCCGCCGCAATGGCGTTTGTCGTCTCTCCGTTCGCCGCCCGCGCCGCCAGGAAATTCGACGGCGAAAAGGTCGTATTCGCGAGTTGGGGTGGCAGTTTCCAGGACGCGCAGAAGGTGGCGTTCTGCGAGCCCTTTTCCGAAGCGACCGGCGCCACTGTCGTCCAGGCGGGCCCGATCACCTACGCCAAATTGCGGGCAATGCTGGAGTCCGGCACTCCGACCTGGGACGTGGTCGATATCGGCATCGATTTTTTCTATTCGGGTGCGGCCGACAAACTGTTCGACCGCATCGACACCGGTATCGTCGACGTCAAGCGCATCGATCCGCGCTATCTGCACGAAAACGGGGTTGGCGACATCGTCTGGTCCTACAATCTCGGCTACGGCAAATCGGTCTATACGGAAGGCAATCGCCCGCGGAGCTGGGCCGACTTCTTCGATCTGCAAAAATTTCCCGGCCGCCGCATGATCCGCGATCGCGTGACGCGATGCTGGAGGTCGCGCTTCTCGGCGATGGCGTGTCGCCCGACAAGGTTTACCCGATCGATGTCGACCGTGCCTTCAGGAAGCTCGACACGATCAAGAAACAATCCGTGTTCTGGTCGACGAACTCGCAGTCGCAGCAGTTGCTCGTTGACGGCGAGGCGAACATGGGCGTGATCATCAACGGCCGCCTTTACGATGCCGTCAAGAAGGGCGCCAATCTCGGCATCGAGTGGAACCAGCACATCCAGTCGTTCGACTATTTGATCGTGCCGAAGAATCTGAAGAACCGCGCGGTGGCGATGGCGCTCATCGATGCGGCGACAATGCCGGAAGCGCAAGCCAAGGTGGCCAACCTCATGGCCTTGGCGCCGACCAATCCCGAAGCCTTCAAGTACATCGACGAGTCGGTGAAACCGTGGCTGACCACAAATCCGGCCTATGCCAGCCAGGGCATCCCGCTCAATCAGGGCTACTGGCAGGACAATCTCAAGCCGCTGACCGAACGCTGGGAGCAGTGGAAGCTGTCGTAGCTGGCGGCATCGGCAATTCGCCGATCTGAGGCCGCGCGAACGGTTGCGATGAGCGATGTGCGAACGACGCGCGTCGCGCTGAACACGTTTTGATTTTTCAGAGACATCCAGGTGCGCT
Source organism: Pseudolabrys sp. (assembly GCA_035499835.1). Taxonomy (GTDB): domain Bacteria; phylum Pseudomonadota; class Alphaproteobacteria; order Rhizobiales; family Xanthobacteraceae; genus Pseudolabrys. Next base: position 429 of record DATJYA010000042.1, on the reverse strand, counting down.
TCCGCCAGCCGTTTTTCTGGCTCATTATGTTTATTGTCCGGCAGCGATCCGGCCTCGTCGAATTGAATCGGGATTTGAAGCGTATTAAAAAGGACCGTTGACCATCTTCAAAATGCTTGTAGTATTTATGAAGCGGCGAAAGCCGGCGGGCCGGTTTCGAATTCTAACTGGTGGGCACAGGAGGATAGCGATGAGCAGGAAGTCATTCGGCGAAGGCGACTCTTCGTTTGAAGCAAATGCACTGAGCCGGCGCCGGTTCGTGTCGGTTGCGGCGGCGACTGCTGCGGCTCTCGCGTTGCCCGGCACCGCGCGCGCGCAGAAAAAGTTTGATGGCAGCAAAGTCGTGTTTGCGAGCTGGGGCGGCAGCTATCAGGACGCCCAGAAGCAGGCATTCTGCGAGCCTTTCGCAAGCGCGACCGGCGCCAGCGT
>DATJYA010000041.1:0-5022 GCA_035499835.1 Pseudolabrys sp. | reverse complement strand
CGAGGCCATCGGCACCAGCGCGTCCATCTCGTCGGGATATTTCTCGCCCCACATCCAGGTCTGCATGCCGCCCATGGAATTGCCGATCACCAGGCGCAGGTGCTTGATGTGCAGGCCCTCCTTGAGCAGCAGATGCTGCGCCTCGACCATGTCGTCGTAGTCGTATTTGGGGAACCTGGCGCGCAGCTCGTCCGATGGCTTCGTCGATTGTCCGGCGCCGATCGCGTCGGGAATGATGATGAAATATTTCGTGGCATCGAGCGGCGCGCCGGGGCCGAACAGCTCGCCGGCAAACGCCGGCGTCAGCATGCTGCCGGCGGAGCCGCCGGTGCCGTGCAGCACCAGCACCGGCTGCCCGGAGGGCTCGCCGACCGTGGTGTAATGCAGATGCAACTCCGGCATCACCTCGCCGGTATGGAACTTGAAATCATGCGCGATCCATTCGCCCTGTTTCGGCGCCGGATAGTCGGCGGCGAGTGCGGCGGATGCCGTCAGCGCAACAGTGAACGCAACTGTTGTGAAAAGAAGTCTCATGGTCGCCTCCCGCGGCGGCCGCCGGCGCGTGTTATGCAAGGTGCGCTTCGTGCGGCACATCCGGAAAAGGCTACACCAGCGGGTAACGCCGCGGGAGGGGGAGGGCGCCTGTCCCGCGCCTATCCGGCGTAAGCGCGTTCGATCGCGGCGACGTCGAGCTTCTTCATTTTCATGAAGGCATTCATCACCCGCGCGGTCTTTTTCGTGTCGGGATCGGTCATCATTTTCGGCAGCGCCGCAGGCGTGACCTGCCACGACAGCCCGAACTTGTCCTTCAACCATCCGCAGGGACCCTCCTGGCCGCCGTCTTCGGTGAGCTTCGCCCAGAAGTAGTCGACTTCCTTTTGCGTCTCGCAATGGACGATGAACGAGACCGCCTGATCGAATTTGAACTGCGGCCCGCCGTTGGCCCGGGTGTCGAACCACAGGCACGGCGTAATGGGTCCGGCAAGTTTCATGATATTTTTCCCATCTGCCGTCGTCACATCACCACGATCATCCACGACACGCCGAACTTATCGGCGACCATGCCGAAGGCCGGCGAAAAGAACGTCTTGCTCATCGCCATCTGCACCTGCCCGCCGTCGCCCAGCGCCTTGAACAGCTTTTCCGCTTCGGCAGCATCCCTGGCGATCAGCGACAGCGAAATGCCCTTGAATTCGGGGCGTCCACTGCCGCGCCCGTCCGACATCATCACCGTCGATTCGCCGATGCGGAGGCTCGAATGCATGACGCGCTCGGCGTTCTCCGCGGTGGCCATCGATTTATCGGGCGCGTCCTTCCAGCGCATCAACATCTGGACCTCGGCGCCGACGGCCTTCTGGTAGAAGGCGATGGCCTCGTCGCAGCGGCCTTCGAAAGACAAATACGGCTGGATTTTCATGACTTCATCCTCCACAGCAGTTGCATTGACAGATAGGTTGATATCAACATATCATGCTTCATGTCAACCCGTCAGGACCCGCCGCTGTCGGTCACGCGTCTGGTGCGCGACACCTGTCTGTGCCTGCATGTGCAGCGCGCGGCGCGGGCGCTGGCGCGCCGCTTCGACGAGGCGCTGCGGCCGGTGGAACTGACGCACGGACAGTTCTCGCTGCTCACCTCGCTCAACCGTCCGGAAGCGCCGACGCTCGGCAGCGTGGCGGCGCTGCTGGCCATGGACCGCACCACGCTCACCGCCAACCTGAAGCCGCTGGAGCGGCGCGGGCTGGTGGAGGTCGCGGTCGACAGGGACGACAAGCGCAGCCGCCGGCTCGTCATCACCGAAGCCGGCCGCGCGCTGCTGCGCAAGGCGGTGCCGATCTGGAAAAAGACGCACGCGCAGACCGAGCGGCTGATCAAGCGCGGTACGCCTGACGATCTGCGCGCGGCGTTGATGGCGCTGTCCTGAGCCTGCGGCAATGCATTGCCCCGGTGCGCCTGACCAGCGCATTGCCTATATTACGCTTTGCTGGACAGCCGAATCCAATTGCGACTATTTTACTACCAATGACCGCCGGAAAGATTCCAAAGCTCACAGACCGCCAGTTCGAGCGGATCGCCCGCGCGCTGGCGGAGCCGCGGCGCTATCAAATCCTCAAGAAGATCGGCGAATGCTCGGGGCCTACGCAATGCAGCGCCTTGCAGGAAATGCAAAACGTGAGCCCCGCAACAATGTCGCATCACATCAAGGAACTGGAAACCGCGGGTCTCGTCGAGACCACGCGCGAGGGCAAGTTCATGAAATTGACGTTACAGCGAGACGTGCTGCGCGCCTATCTCGATCGCCTTGCAAGAATCTGATCCGCTGAAGCCGCCGGGTCTTGACGCTTGCGGGACCCTGCTTACCTGTCGATTTGACAGTTGTCAAACTGTCGAACAAAAGAAGGAGCAGGCAAAATGGGCCAGTTGAGCGGAAAAGTTGCGGTTGTGACGGGGGCATCGAAGGGCATCGGTGCCGGAATCGCCAAACGGCTCGCGGCCGAAGGCGCCGCCGTCGTTGTGAACTATGCTTCGAGCAAAGACGGAGCCGATAGGGTCGTCGCCGACATTGCGGCCAAGGGCGGCAAGGCGGTTGCGGTGCAGGGCGATATGTCGAAATCGGCCGACGTCAAGCGCCTGTTTGCAGAGGCAAAGAGCGCTTTCGGCGGTGCGGTGGACGTTCTGGTGAACAATGCCGGTGTTTACAAATTCCAGCCGCTCGAAGAAGTCACGGAGAGCGAGTTCCACCGCCAGTTCAATACCAACGTGCTCGGTCCGATCCTCGCCACTCAGGAAGCCGCAAAGCACTTCGGGCCGAATGGCGGCAGCGTCATCAACATCAGTTCGGTCGCCAGCCAATCGCCAGTACCCACCGCGTCGGTCTATTCGGCGACCAAGGGCGCGCTCGACGCGTTGACCAACGTGCTCGCACGGGAGCTGGCTCCGAAAAACATCCGCGTCAATACGATCGCCCCAGGCGGCGTGGAGACGGAGGGCTTTGTTACAGCGGGTGTCAAAGGCAGCGATTTCGAGAAATCCATGATCGCCAGCACGCCGCTCGGCCGGCTCGGCCAGCCTGACGACATCGCGCGGATCGCGTCATTCCTTGCGTCCGACCAGTCGGCTTGGTTGACCGGCGAGCGTATCACCGCATCGGGCGGCATGCGTTGACGTTAGCGAATCGTGGAAAGGCGCGTCCAGCGACGGGCGCGCCTTTCGCGTTCAATAAATCACCACGCTGCGGATCGACTTGCCTTCGTGCATCAGATCGAAGGCGTCGTTGATCTTGTCGAGCGGCATGGTGTGAGTGATGAGGTCGTCGATATTGATCTTGCCGTCCATGTACCAGTCGACGATCTTGGGCACGTCGGTGCGGCCGCGCGCGCCGCCGAAGGCGGTTCCCTTCCACACCCGGCCGGTGACCAGTTGAAACGGCCGCGTCGCGATTTCCTGCCCCGAAGCGGCGACGCCGACGATGATCGACTCGCCCCAGCCGCGGTGGCAGCATTCCAGCGCCTGCCGCATCACGTTGACGTTGCCGATGCACTCGAAGGAGAAGTCGGCGCCGCCGCCGGTCAGATCGACCACCGCCTGCACCACCTTGTCAGGTCCCGAAGAATTTTGCCCGACCTCGGCCGGATTGATGAAATGCGTTAGCCCAAATTTCTCGGCCATGGCGCGTCGCGCCGGATTGAGATCGATGCCGACGATCTTGTCGGCGCCGACCATCCTGGCGCCCTGCACGACGTTGAGGCCGATGCCGCCGAGGCCGAACACCGCGACATTGGCGCCGGGCCACACCTTGGCGGTGTTGATGACGGCGCCGATGCCGGTGGTGACGCCACAGCCGATGTAGCAGATCTTGTCGAAGGGCGCGTCCTCGCGCACCTTGGCGAGCGCGATCTCCGGCAGCACGGTGAAATTGGCAAACGTCGAGCAGCCCATGTAGTGGAACACAGCGTCGCCGCCGCAGCGGAAACGGCTGGTGCCGTCGGGCATGAGGCCCTTGCCTTGCGTGGCGCGGATCGCGGTGCACAGATTCGACCGGCGCGACAGACAGGTTTTGCACTGCCGGCATTCCGGCGTGTAGAGCGGGATGACGTGATCGCCGACCTTAAGGCCAGTCACGCCTTCACCGACCTCACGCACGATGCCGGCGCCTTCGTGACCGAGGATCGCGGGGAAGATTCCTTCCGGATCGGCGCCCGACAGTGTGTAGGCGTCGGTGTGGCAGATGCCGGTCGCCATGATCTCGACCAAGGCCTCGCCCGCTTTCGGGCCTTCGATGTCGATGGTCTCGATGGTGAGCGGCGCGCCGGCTTTCCAGGCGACCGCGGCGCGGGTTTTCATGGGCTTCTCCGTCAGTTCGTTTCGTCATGCCCGGCTTCATGCCGGGCATCCACGCCTTTCATTCATTCAATAAAGCAAGGCGGGGATGGCCGCGACAAGCCCGGCCATGACAAATGGGAATTAGACCGCTTCTTTGCTTCGCGGTGCGGCCGCGCCGTCCTTTGCCGTCGCGATGATCTTTAGCAGCTCGCGAAGCACCTCCAGCACTCCCTGACCGGACGCGGATGAAATCACCAGCGGCGCCTTCTTCGCGGCCTTCTTCAGTTCCGCGCTTTGCGCCTTGATCGCGTCCGCCGTCATGGCGTCGGCCTTGGTCAGCGCCACGATCTCGGGTTTGTCGGCGAGGCCGTGGCCGTAGGCTTCGAGTTCGCCGCGCACGGTCTTGTAAGCCTCGCCCGGATTCTCAGCGGTGCCGTCGACCAGATGCAGCAGCACGCGGCAGCGTTCGGTATGGCCGAGGAAGCGGTCGCCGAGACCGACGCCTTCGTGCGCGCCTTCGATCAGCCCGGGCAAATCGGCGAGCACGAATTCGGCATTGTCGACGCGCACGACGCCGAGCTGCGGATGCAGCGTGGTGAACGGATAGTCGGCGATCTTCGGCTTTGCCGCGCTCACCGCAGCAAGGAATGTGGATTTTCCGGCATTGGGCAGGCCGATCAATCCGGCATCGGCGATCAA
>DATJYA010000040.1:0-6176 GCA_035499835.1 Pseudolabrys sp. | reverse complement strand
TACCGCGGGCCGACCTATTGGAGCGTGACCGGCGAGTCATTGAACGTGGGCGATTCGGCGGCCGTGCGCTCGTCGGTGGGCGTCGGGCTGATCTGGGATTCTCCGCTCGGGCCCCTGCGCTTCGATCTTGCTTATGCGCTGACCAAGCAAAGCTACGATCAGACGCAGATATTCCGGTTCAGCGGCGGCACCAAATTCTAGACGATTTTTGACTTTCGGCCGCCTGTTGCGGCAGGGCGATGACGCCATGGGCGAACCGATATTCGTAACGCGGGCGCGTAGTTTCACGCTCGAGGAGATCGCCGGCTTGACCGGCGCCGCTGCGCCGGACGAGCCGGTGCGGCTGCGCCACATCGCCAATATCGCACCGCTCGACGCCGCGGGTCCTGCCGACCTGGTTTTTTTCGATAAGGCGCGCTTCAGCGGGGCGGCGGCGGAAACCCATGCCGGGGCTTGCCTCACCACGGCGGCGCTGGCCCGCCACCTGCCGCCGGGGGTGGCGGCGCTGGTCGTGCGCGAGCCCTATCGCGCCTTTGTCACGGTCGCCCGCGAATTGTTTCCGGCATCGTTGCGCCCCTCGTCGCTGTACGAACGTGTCGGCATCGACGGCGCGCATGTGCATCCGCAGGCGCGTCTTGAGGACGGCGTCACCGTCGACCCGGGCGCTGTGATCGGCCCGAACGCGGAAATCGGCAGCGGCACGATTATTGGCGCCAACGCGGCGATCGGCGCCAATGTTCGCATCGGCCGCGGCTGCGCGATCGGCGCCGGCGCGGTCATCACGCACGCGCTGATCGGCGACCGCGTGACCATTCATCCCGGCTGCGCCATCGGCCAGGACGGCTTCGGCTTTGTCATGGGCGCAAAGGGGCACCTCAAGGTCCCCCAGGTCGGCCGCGTTATCATCCAGGACGACGTGGAAATCGGCGCCGGCAGCACGATTGACCGCGGCGCCATCCGCGACACCGTGATCGGCGAGGGCACCAAGATCGACAACCTCGTTCAGGTCGGCCACAATGTGCACATCGGCCGGCATTGCGTTCTGGTGGCGCAGACGGGAATTTCCGGCAGTTCGACGTTGGAAGACTATGTTGTGCTGGGCGCGCGCGTCGGTCTGGGCAATCAGGTCACCATCGGCGAGGGCGCGCAAATCGCGGCCATCAGCAATGTCCACGGCGACGTGCCGGCCGGCGCACGCTGGGGCGGAACGCCGGCGAGGCCGATCAAATTGTGGTTCCGCGAGATGACGGCACTGGCGCGCCTGGCACGAAAGAAGGACGGCGGAGAAACGGCGGAAGACAAATGAGCCATTGTCATGGATGAAGCCGTCACCACGCTCGAAGCCGTCGACATTGCGGTCATCCTCAAGGTGTTGCCGCACCGCTATCCATTCCTGATGATCGACCGCGTGATCAATATTCGCGGCGACGAGTCCGGCGTCGGCATCAAGAACGTCACCTTCAACGAGCCGCACTTCCAGGGCCATTTTCCGGGAAACCCGGTATTTCCGGGCGTGCTGCTGATCGAGGGCATGGCGCAAACCGGCGGCGTGCTCTGCATCTGCGGAACCGGTTTGAGCAGGCCGAAGTCGGTCTATTTCATGACCATCGACAAGGCCAAGTTTCGCAAGCCGGTTCTGCCCGGCGACACCGTCGAGTACCACATGACGCGGACCGCGCACCGGCGAAATATGTGGTGGTACAGCTGCGAGGCCAAGGTCGCCGGCCAGATCGTGGCCGAGGGCGAGGTCGGCGCGATGCTCAACGACGCATGAGCGCGGGCATGATCGATCCCACGGCGCGGATCGAAAGCGGCGCGACAATCGGGCAGGACGTGGCGATTGGTCCCTATTGCACCGTCGGCGCCGATGTTGTGCTCGGCGAGGGCTGCCGGCTGATCGGCCATGTCAATCTCGGCGGCCACACCAGCATCGGGCCGCGCACCGTCATTTACCCCTTTGCTTCGCTCGGCTCGCCGCCGCAATCGGTGAAGTACCGCGGCGGCGCGACACGGCTGGTCGTCGGCGCCGATTGCGACATTCGCGAAAATGTCACGATGAATATCGGCACCGAGGACGACCGCGGCGTGACCGAGGTCGGCGACCGCTGCTTTTTCATGGTGGGCTCGCACGTGGCGCACGACTGCAAGGTCGGCAGCAACGTGGTGTTCGCCAACAATGTGCTGCTGGGAGGCCATGTCAGCGTCGGCAACCATGTGGTGTTCGGCGGCGGCGCGGCGGTGCGTCAGTTCGTTCGCATCGGCGAAGGCGCGATGGTGGTTGGCCTCAGCGGCGTCCGCGCCGATGTCATTCCCTGGGGCATGGCGCACGGGCCGTTGGCGAATCTGGTCGGACTCAATGTCATCGGCATGCGCCGGCGCGGCTTTGCCAAGGCGGATATTCACCAATACCGCGAGGCCTATCGGGCATTGTTTTTCGGCGGCGGCGAATTCCGCGCCCGGCTCGACCAGGTTGCCGCGCAGTACAAGGACAATCCGCGCGTGACGCTAATGATCGATTTCATCCGCGCCGGAAAGCGCCCTTTGACCATGGCCGGCAGGCGTGGCGAACTCGACGAGGATGCATGAGCGCGCTGCCAGCCAGTGAAGGCCCGCTGGCGCTGGTTTGCGGCGGCGGCACTTTGCCGCTGGCGGTTGCCGATCGCGTGGCGGCGACAGGCCGCAAGGTGTTACTGTTCCCGCTGCATGGCGCCGCAAGGCCCGAGGACTACGCCAAACGTGCGCCGGTCTGGGTGCGGATCGCCCAGCTCGGCACCATTGTGCGCGCGGCGCGCGCCGCAGGCTGCAGCGAGATCGTGCTGATCGGCTCGCTGGTGCGCCCGGCGTTCTGGCAGATGCGTTTCGATTGGACGACCTTGCGCATGTTGCCACGCATCGCCGCGGCCTTCCGCGGCGGCGACGACCATCTCCTGTCGGGCGTGACGCGCTTGATCGAGCAGCAGGGATTCCGCGTTCTCGGCGCGCACGAAGTGGCGCCGGAGATCCTCGTTCCCGAAGGCGCGCTCGGCAAAATGGCGCCGACGGAACGCGATCGCGCCGATATTGCGATCGGCCTGAACTACCTGCGCGCCGCGAGCCCCTTTGACATCGGACAGGCCGTGATCGTGATCGACAGGCATATTGTGGCCGTGGAAGCCATAGAAGGCACCGACCAGATGCTGACGCGCGTCGCCGATATGCGCGCGAACGGCCGCCTGCGGGCTGGCGCGGGCAGCGGCGTGCTGGTGAAGGCCGCCAAATCGGCGCAAGACCGCCGTTTTGACCTGCCGGCGATCGGCCCGCAAACGATCGCCGGCGTTCAGCGCGCCGGTCTCGGCGGCATTGCCGTCATTGCCGGAGAGACCATCATGGCCGAGCCGGAAGAGGTGGTGGCGCAAGCCGACCGCGCCAATATCTTCGTCGTCGGTACAGCCGGAACGCCGGCATGAATGCGCCGGCACTGCATGTGTTTCTCGTGGCCGGCGAGGAGTCCGGCGATCGTCTCGGCGCCGCCTTGATGCAGGCGCTGCGGCAGCGGTGCGGTCCCGCCGTGCGATTTTCCGGGGTTGGCGGCGCGCAGATGGCAGGGCAGGGTCTGCGCAGCCTGTTCCCGCTCGGCGATCTGGCGATCGTCGGCTTTGCGACGATCCCGATGCACCTGCGGAAAATTCTCCGGCGCATTCGCCAGACCGCCGATGCGGTGATCGCCGCGCGCCCGGACGTGCTGGTGATCATCGACAGCCCGGAATTCACACACCGGGTTGCGAGAAACGTGCGCGCGCGCGCCCCGGCGCTTCCGATCGTCGATTACGTCTGCCCCTCGGTCTGGGCCTGGCGGCCTGGCCGCGCCCGCGCCATGCGCGCCTATATTGACGAGGTGCTGGCGCTGCTGCCGTTCGAGCCGGCGGCGGTCGGGCGCCTCGATGGGCCGCCCTGCATCTATGTCGGCCATCCGCTCAGCGAACGCGTCGCCGAGTTGCGCCCGAATGCCGAGGAGGCGCAGCGACGGCTTGCCGGCCCGCCCGTTCTGCTGGTGCTGCCGGGCAGCCGCAGCAGTGAAATCGAACGCTTGGCCGATGTGTTCGGGCGCGCGGTTGCGTTGATAAGCGACCGGGTCGGCGGTCTCGAGGTGATTGTTCCGGCGGTGCCGCGCTTGGCCGACATGGTCGCTGCGCGGGTGACGTCGTGGAAGGTGCCGGCACGGGTGGTGAGCGAGCCCGCGGAGAAAAATAGGGCCTTTCGCCTGGCGCGGGCGGCCCTGACGAAATCCGGCACGTCGACGCTCGAACTGGCAGTCGCCGGCGTTCCGATGGTTGCGGCCTACAAAGTTTCGCTTGTCGAGGAACTGGTCGCCCGGCTGCTGATCAAGGTCCCCTCGGTCATCCTCGCCAACCTCGTTTTGGGGGAGAATGTCGTGCCGGAACTGATGCAGCGGGCGGCCACGCCGGAGGCGCTCGCCCAATCGCTGCTGCCGCTGCTGTCCGATACGCCTGAGCGGCGGCGCCAGATCGAGGCCTTCAAACGGCTCGACGGCATCATGGAGATCGGAGCCGCCGTCCCCAGCGACCGCGCCGCGACGGCGATTCTGGAGTGCGCCGGGCGCCTCGGCCACGCTCAGCGAGAAACAGTGGCGCCGTCGCCCCTAACAGCGTAACTTGGTTTGCCCGACATTCGTCGCGGCAGAAAGTTGAGCATCCTGCCTTTGCCGATCCCCGCCCGCGCCGCCATTACCGCAGTTCACGGCTATGTGCCGCCGGACGTGCTCACCAACGCCGAATTGGCGCGCATGGTCGATACCAGCGACGCCTGGATCACGGAGCGCACCGGCATCAAGGAGCGCCGCATCCTCAAGGGCGAGGGTCTGGGCAGTTCGCACATGGGTGCCGAAGCGGTGCGCGGTCTTCTGGCCAAGACCAACACCCGGCCCGAGGACATCGAGCTTCTGATCTGCGCCACCACTACGCCCGATTTCGTGCACCCATGCACCGCCAATCTGATCTGCGACATGGTCGGCATCCGTAATGTCGGAAGCTTCGACATTCAGGCCGCCTGCTCGGGATTCATCTATGCACTGACGGTGGCGCGCCAATTCATCGTCGCCGGCACCTACAAGAAGGTCATCGTGGTCGGCGCCGACAAGATGTCGGCGATTATCGACTATACCGACCGCGCCACCTGCGTGCTGTTCGGCGATGGCGCGGGCGCGGTGATGCTCGAGCCCAACACCGCGGGCTACGGCATCATGGATACGATCCTGCGATCCGACGGCTCCGGCGCGAAGTATCTCCATCAAAAAGCCGGCGGCAGCCGCATGCCGCCGTCTGCCGAGACGGTCGCCAAGCGCCTGCACTACGTCTATCAGGAGGGCGCCGCGGTCTATAAATATGCCGTCGCCGGCATGTCGGAGGTGACCCGCGAGATCATGGCGCGCAACAATCTGCGCGCCGACATGATCGATTGGTGCGTGCCGCACCAGGCCAACCGCCGCATCATCGAGACCACCGCCGAGCGACTCGGCCTGCCGCTCGAAAAGGTCATGTTCACGCTGCAGAAATACGGCAATACAACCACGGCATCGATCCCGCTGTGCCTCTGGGACTACGAGGACCAGCTCAAGGCCGGCGACCGTCTGCTGCTCGCCGCTTTCGGCGGGGGCTTCACCTGGGGCGGGGCCTACCTGTCCTGGGCCTATGACGGCGCGACCGCGCCCAAGCTCAACGGCCACGGCAAGATCAACGGCAGCGCCCAGCGCGTATGACCAGGCATCGCGTCGCCATCGTCGGCCTCGGCATGGCGCTGAAGCCGCATCTCACGAGCCTTGAAGAACTCGCGGACCGCGCCGAGATCGCGGCCTGTTTCACGCCGGGCGCCGAGCGGCGAAAAACTTTTGCCGCCGCAAGCAAGCACCCGGTCGCGGATTCACTCGACGACATTCTGTCGGATCGCGGCATCGACGTTGTTTTCCTGCTGACGCCGCCGACGTCGCATCTCGAACTGGTCGAGCGTTGCGCCGCCGCCGGCAAGCACGTGTTGCTGGAGAAGCCGACGGATGTGTCCAGCGACCGCGGGCAGGCGGCGGTCGATGCCATGCAGAAGGCCGGGCGCAAGTTTGCGGTGATGCTGCAGCATCGTTTCCGCGAGGCCTCGCGCAAGCTGCGCCATGCCGTCGAAGCCGGTGA
>DATJYA010000039.1:0-2908 GCA_035499835.1 Pseudolabrys sp. | reverse complement strand
GCCCCTGTTCGGGCATCCGCGTTCTAAGTTTCTATGCACGACAAGTTGGCTTCGGACGCGGGTCTGTGTTGGCAGGTACGGCAGTGCTAACCGAAGCGTGCGGCAGCCTTAGTCGCCGCTTGTCACTGTTCTATAAACCTTGGATGACAATCACATGACAGGCTAACTAATTGATATCTATTGTAATTCGTCCTTTGGCGCTATCTGGCCGGTGGACAAGGGTAAATGCATCGTGAATGTGGCGCCGGCGCCCCTGGTGCTGTCGATGGTGAGGCGCCCGTCGTGGCGGTTGAGCACATGTTTGACCAGCGCCAGGCCCAAACCGGTGCCGCCCTGGGCGCGGCTGTCTGACACATCGACGCGGTAGAAACGTTCGGTCAGCCGCGGCAGATGGTCGGGAGCGATGCCGGGGCCGTAATCGCGCACCGCGACCTGGGCTTCCGGAGCTCCGGCGCGGGTGAGGCCGCGGTTCAAGGTCACGTCCACCCGCTTGCCGGCAGCGCCGTACTTAAGTGCGTTCTCGACCAGGTTTTCCAGGGCGCGGATCAGTTCGTCGCGATCGCCGAGCACGATGAGCTGCTCGGCTGGGGTCGCGACCTTGATGTCGACGCCGCGGTCGCGGGCGAGTGTCTGCAGGCCGTCGGCGACCTGGCGCACGATCGGCGCCAGATCGACCGGCGTGCTCGGCTTGAGATGGGCGTTGAGCTCGATGCGCGACAGCGACAGCAGGTCGTCGATCAACCGCGCCATGCGCGTCGCCTGCCCCTGCATGATGGCGAGGAACTTGGCGCGCGCCACGGCGTCGTCCTTGGCGGTGCCTTGCAGCGTCTCGATGAAGCCGAGCAGCGCCGCCAGCGGCGTGCGCAATTCATGGCTGGCATTGGCAATGAAGTCGGCGCGCATCTCCTCGACCCGGCGCAGCGGGCTCAGGTCGTTGAAGGTCATGAGCAGGATGTCGGGATCGCCGTTACCGCTCGTCAACTTCACCGGCGTGACAAAAGCCTCGAACCAGCGGTCGACCGGCACCCGCTCGAAGAATTCGACGCGTTGCGGCGCGTGGCTGGCGGCGGCGCGGCGGATGGCTTCGACGAGTTCCGGCATGCGCAAGGTGATCAGCGCCGGTTCGCCGCGGCGCAGCGACGGCGCGATCACAGAGGCCGCGGCGTTGAAGGCGATGACGCGGCCGTCGCGGTCGAGCACGATCGCCGGTCCGGGCAGACCGCCGATCAGCGATTCGATCAGCAGCGCCTGCGGATGCGCGCCGAGCCGGCCAGTCGCCAGATTGCCGCCGCGGGAGGTCGCCGCCGCATCGGCCTTCCCGAACAGCGCCGCCCACGCGGTCCGCAGCCGGCGCGGCCAATCCGCGCCGCCCGGAAAATTCGCGCTGTTTTGGTCGAGCGCCATCGTTCAACCAGCGTCGCTCTTGCCGATCTCGATTTCGCTGCGGATCGGCGCGGTGGCGGCCGGTGCCTTCAGTGCCGGCAACGGCTTCGCCCGCCGCATACTCAGCCAGATCTCGCGCGTGCCCAGGATCGCCAGCGCGATGACGAAAGGCGAAAGATAGTAAAGCAGCCGGAACAGCAGCAGTCCGGCCACGACGTCTTCCTTGTCGTATTGCCACAGCGCCACCAGCATGGCGGCGTCGAACACGCCGAGCCCGCCGGGCGCGTGGCTGGCAAAGCCGAGCAGCGTCGCCGAGACAAAGACCACGACCAGTTCGACAAAACCGATATCCGGCGAGGTCGGCAGCAACATGTACATGGCGAGCGCGCAGCAGCCGAGATCGAAGATGCCGATCACGATCTGCATCAGCGTCGACGGCCCGTCCGGCAGCCGCACCTGCCACTCGCGCTGGCCGATGACGCGCGGCGCGCTCCACACCCAGCCGACATAGCTTGCCAGCACCAGCAGCAGGCCGATGGCGATATCGCGATTGACCCAGGCCGGCAGCCGGTCGATGGGTCCGGCCGCGTGCGGGGAATGCAGCACGCCGAGACCGAGCACGGTGGCGTTGCCGAGCCAGAATGTGAGGCCGGCGATGAAGCAGATCTTCGCCACCTCGACGGCATCGAGCCCGTAAGCCGAGTAGATGCGGTAGCGCACGGCGCCGCCGGTGAACACCGTGGCGCCGATATTGTGGCCGATCGAATAGCTGGTGAAACCGGCGAGCGCGGCGATGCGGTAGGGAATCTCGCTGCGGCCGATCGTGCGCAGCGCGAACCAGTCATAAAAGGTCAACGTAATATAGCCGCCGGCGACGAAGAGCGCGGCGCCCGCGATCTGATGCGGCCTGGTCGCTTTCACCGCGGCGATCACCTGGTTGACGTCGACTTCGCGCAGCATATGAAACAGCGCCACCGCGGCGACGCCGATGATGCCGAGGCTGAGCAGCACGCCGATGCGATTCCAGCCGATGGTATCCTGAAAGAACCGCGCCACCGCGCGCAGCGAACTGAGCATTCTTCCTCCGCGTCCGGCAGAAGGACGCCCGGCAAAATTGCCCCCTGCCCGCGCTCGATGGCGCGCTTGGCCCGATCCGATAGCAAATGTCAGGCAGCGGCGCGAGGGGCGCGCAGAAAAGCCCTCGACGGCGCGGCAGAGACATGCCCGCCGGCGGCTGTCACACTAAATCATGGCGAAGACGTGGGCGGGCGGCGGTCACGGCTTCTTGACGGTGCAGGTGGTCGTTTCCTTGCCGCGCCCGAGCGTGATGCCGGTCCTGGCAATCCGCAACGTAATGTCACCCCGGCTGTAACGCGCACCCGATAGCGACACGCGTTTCGACAGCGCGACCGCCTTGCCGTCGAGTTGCAGATGAGCGCGCTTGTCGCCGGAATAGAAGGCGGCGATGAATTCCGTGCCGTCCTCGCAGCGATAGGTCTGGAACGTCTGCGGCTGCGCGCCCGCC
>DATJYA010000038.1:0-5000 GCA_035499835.1 Pseudolabrys sp. | reverse complement strand
GAGGGCGGCATCATCCTGTTCATCGACGAGATGCACACGCTGATCGGCGCCGGCAAGGCCGACGGCGCCATGGACGCCTCCAATCTGTTGAAGCCGGCGCTGGCGCGCGGCGAATTGCACTGTATCGGCGCCACCACGCTCGACGAATACAAGAAGCACGTCGAGAAGGACGCGGCGCTGGCGCGCCGGTTCCAGCCGGTCTTCGTCTCCGAGCCGTCGGTAGAGGATACGATCTCGATCCTGCGCGGCCTCAAGGACAAATACGAACAGCACCACGGCGTGCGCATCGCCGACTCGGCAATCGTCGCCGCGGCGACGCTGTCCAACCGCTACATCACCGATCGATTCCTGCCCGACAAGGCGATCGACCTGGTCGACGAAGCCGCCGCGCGGCTGAAGATGCAGGTCGATTCCAAGCCGGAAGAGCTCGATTCGATCGACCGCGAAATCGTGCGGCTCAAGATCGAGCAGGAAGCGTTGAAGAAGGAAAGCGATCCCGGCTCCAAGGACCGCCTCAAACGACTGGAAACCGAGCTCAAGGCGCTGGAGAAACAGTCCGCCGACATCACCACCCGCTGGAAGGCGGAGAAGGAGAAGCTCTCCGACGCGCAGAAGCTCAAGACCGAGCTCGACCAGTTGCGCGCCGAGCTCGCCAATGCGCAGCGGCGCGGCGAATACCAGCGCGCCGGCGAATTGGCCTACGGCCGCATTCCCGAACTGGAAAAGAAGCTGAAGGCCGTCGAAGCCTCCGAGAACGCCAAGGGCGCCATGGTCGAGGAGACCGTGACCGCCGACCACGTCGCACAGGTCGTGTCGCGCTGGACCGGCGTGCCCGTCGACAAAATGCTCGAGGGCGAGAAGGAAAAGCTGCTGCGCATGGAGGACGAGCTTGCCAAGCGCGTCGTCGGCCAGAAGGAGGCCGTGCGCGCGGTGGCAACCGCGGTGCGGCGTGCCCGTGCCGGTCTGCAGGACCCGCACCGGCCGATCGGCTCGTTCATGTTCCTGGGGCCGACTGGCGTCGGCAAGACCGAACTGACCAAGGCGCTCGCCGAATACCTGTTCGACGACGAGACCGCGCTGATCCGCATCGATATGTCCGAATATATGGAGAAGCACGCGGTCGCGCGGCTGATCGGTGCTCCTCCGGGCTATGTCGGCTACGAGGAGGGCGGCGCGCTCACCGAAGCGGTGCGGCGGCGGCCCTATCAAGTCGTGCTGTTCGACGAGATCGAGAAGGCGCATCCGGACGTGTTCAACGTCCTGCTGCAGGTGCTCGACGACGGCCGCCTGACCGACGGGCAAGGCCACACCGTCGACTTCCGCAATACCCTCATCGTAATGACGTCCAATCTTGGCGCCGACTTCCTGGTCAACCAGCCGGAGGATCAGGACACCGATGTGGTCAAGGACCAGGTCATGGCGGTGGTGCGCTCCGCCTTTCGGCCTGAGTTCCTGAACCGCGTCGACGAGATCATCCTGTTCCACCGCCTGAAGAAGGCGGAGATGGGCCGCATTGTCGATATCCAGATGGCGCGTCTGCAGAAGCTGCTCGACGACCGCAAGATCACCATCGCGCTCGATCCGAAGGCGCGTGACTGGCTGGCCGAGAAGGGCTGGGATCCGGCCTATGGCGCGCGGCCGCTCAAGCGCGCCATCCAGAACGCCGTGCAGGATCCGCTCGCCGAGATGATCCTCGCCGGTCAGGTCAAGGACGGCGAGAAGGTAAGCATTTCCGCCGGCAAGAACGGGCTGACCTTCAACGGCAAGATGGCACAGGCGGCGTAACACCGCTGGTAAGTCACGTCACAAACGATGTTGTCATGCCCCGCGAAAGCGGGGCATCCAGCATTTGCGGCCGCCAATAATCGTATCGGTGAAGTTTACTGGATCATCCGCCTTCGCGGATGATGACGGTTCGGTGGGTTACCGCGTTGCCACGCGCGCGGGCTTGGTCGCCAGGATGCCGTCGATCTGGTCGCGCTCCTGCTCGAAGCTTGCCAGCATGGTGCCCTGCAGCTCGCGTCCGCGCGGCAGCTTGATGCGCATCGGATCGACGAAACGGCCGTTGACGCGGATCTCGTAGTGGACGTGCGATCCGGTGGAGAGGCCGGTGGAGCCGACGAAGCCGATCACCTGGCCCTGGCGCACGCGCTTGCCGTCCTCGATGCCGCGGGCGTAGGCGCTCATGTGGCCATAGGCGGTCTCGTAGCCATTGGTGTGCTGGATCAGCACGAATTTGCCGTAGCCCGATTCCCAGCCGACCTTCTCGACGGTGCCATTGCCGGACGCGTAAATCGGGGTACCGGAAGGCGCCGCCCAGTCGACGCCCGTGTGCATCTTGGTGTAGCCGAGGATCGGGTGGCGCCGCAGGCCGAAAGGCGAGCGCATGATGCCTTCGGCGACCGGCTTGCGCACCAGGAATTTCTTCGCGCTCTTGCCGCTCTCGTCGTAGTAGTCGACGAGGCCGTCGTCGGGTGACTGGAAGCGGTAGAGCTTCTTGGTTTCGCCGCCGATGGTAAGCGCGGCGAAACGCACTTCGTTGCGGCTGTCGGGCGAGGCGGCTTCGTCTTCGTTGGGGTAAAGGACTTCGAAGGAGTCGCCGGGCTGCACCTTGCGCTGGAAGTCGACGTCGTAGGAGTAAATGCGGATCAGGTCCTCGATGATCGGGCGCGGAATGTTATTGCGCAACGCGGTCTCATAGACGCTCTGATAGAGGCTTATTCCGGAGGCGTCGTTTTCGTCGGTATTGTCCTCGCTGGTGCTGGCGACTTCGGTATCGATGTTCTTCACGTCGACCGGCACGTATTTTCCGGTATCGGCATACGCCACCACGGCGTCGACCGATGTGTCTCCGGCGACGATGACGCGGACCGGCTGCGGCGGCTGCCCGGCGACCGTCGGCGACATCAGGACACGCAGCTTCTGGCCTTCCTTGAGGCCGCCGTCGCGCCCGCGGGCGCCAAGCAAGGCGACGATCGCCTTGATGTCGTCGGGCTGCGCGCCGAGGTCGCGTAGAATCGAGGCGGCGCTGTCGCCTTTTTTCACCACGACCGTCTTTTCGCCGATGGCGTTGCCGCCGGTCGCCTGCGCCGCCGTCTTCGGCAGCAGCGTGATGTTTTCCGGCACGATGCGCGCCTCGAATCCGGCGTAGGGGTCGGAGGTGGCCTCGCCGGCATAGGCAAGCTTGATGCCCATGATCTCGGGGGCAAGCGGACCGCGGCTGGGGACGGCTTTGCTGCTCCATTCGGCAGCTTCGCGCACGCGATCCATGACCTCGTCGGTCGGCGTCGCGACCGCAACCTTCACCTTCGGCAATATCGGGGCGAGGTCGCGCATGACGAACGACACTTCCGCGTCGGGCTCGGCCGCCGGCGGCGCATCCGGAACGTCGCCGCCGTTGCCGGATTCGGCAAGCAGCCGTTGCGGATTGAACTGCGGAATATTGGCCGAGAGATCGGACACCGTCAGCGAAAGGTTACCTGAGACGCGCAGGAATGGCCGTACGCGCACGACCTCATGGTTGGCGACACGGGTAATGGTGGAAACGCGGATCATCTGCCGCGCGAAGCTCGGTTCCTCTGCCGTCGGGAGCCGGTCGCTCTTGTGCGGCAGCCCGAGCCGGTCGGCGCCGGCGTTGAGGGCGCCGCGCAACGCGACTTCGACGCGCTCGGGCAGCGAAGCGAAATTGGCTTCGCCGTCGAGCGAGGTAAAAACGGCGCCGCCCATGAGAGCAGCGCCGCACAACGCAGTCAGGATCGTGCCGGCAAACCACTGCACCGAGACGCGGCGGCGATCGACATAGGCTTTGGTGCCGCCGTCGACGGACAGCGGCGGCTCGTTGCCGAGCTCAATGCTCTCGGCGGGTCTCGATCGATGTGCGCCGCGCGACCGTAAATGGTCCAAGCCCGTCCCCTAGCGCTCGCGATCGAAGATGGTGTCGCTGCGACCGATCAACGCCCCAACAGTCGTCAGCAGGCCACTGAAGCAAGAACCGGCACGTTGCCGGGCGGCCTCAAGCCCGTCAATCACGGTCGAGACCTCGAAGAACCAACTGGCCTGATGACGGCGGCCGAACGGCCACCGCAGCGATCCCATCCCTCGAACTTCCAACGCTAAGAACGACTTAGGATTATGGCCTGAGTGCGGCGCCCGGGCCCGCCCTGGCAGCCGGTAAATCGATGCTTACATTGGCTTTTGGAGGGCCGGCCGAAGAAGTGGAAAAATTTCCGTTTTTTGGTTGACACCCCTCCGGGGCGAAGCCTATATACGCGGCCTCGGCGCGCCGTCCGCTTACGGCGCGATTGCGCGCCCCTGAAGCTCCTCACTGGAACAGTGACACGGTAACCGATGGTTTTCGGTTGCGCGGGCTTCGACGGCCCCTCGGCCAACCGGGGGGTGGGGACCGCCATGGTTCCCGGGCTGTTTGAAAAGTGAATCGGAAGAAAGAGAAACGTGGACGGCGAGGTCCTTGCGGGCCGCCCTCTCGTGAAGGAGCAATCTTTTGCGGAAGGCGGCCATGGAAGAGACTTCGGCGGTTCACGTTTAAGGTACATCGCTGAACGTTTGCGCTTTCGGGTGCAGGCGATCAGTGGGTGGACCTCGTCAATGTGACGACACTTCCCAGTGTCGTCACTGCGCAAACGTGACCAAGCCGGAATTAAAATCTCATCCAACTTGAGAGTTTGATCCTGGCTCAGAGCGAACGCTGGCGGCAGGCCTAACACATGCAAGTCGAGCGCGTGTAGCAATACACGAGCGGCAGACGGGAGAGTAACACGTGGGAACGCGCCCTTCGGTTCGGAATAACTCAGGGAAACTTGAGCTAATACCGGATACGCCCTTACGGGGAAAGATTTATTGCCGAAGGAACGGCCCGCGTCCGATTAGCTAGTTGGTGAGGTAACGGCTCACCAAGGCGACGATCGGTAGCTGGTCTGAGAGGATGACCAGCCTCACTGGGACTGAGACACGGCCCAGACTCCTACGGGAGGCAGCAGTGG
>DATJYA010000037.1:0-4192 GCA_035499835.1 Pseudolabrys sp. | reverse complement strand
GCGCGGTGTCGCGCTCGTGCGGTCGATATCGACGAGTGAATTGGTATTCGAAGCCATGGCTCCACTTGATTTGCGATGCAGCAATTGTCCGCGACCAATATGGGAATTCTGGCCGAGAATGGCCATAGCGTCCAGCAAGAGGTTGCGCTCGCGCAGGCGGGCTTAATCAGCCGCCTAGACTGAGGCGTTGCCGTGCCGGGGCCGGATCAGCGTTGCTGCGTCGGCTGTGGTGGGGCCGGCCATGGAGAGGCCGACGGCGGCTGTGCCGGCGACGCCACCACGGGCGCGGGCGCCGCGGCGGTCGGCTTGGCAGCAGCCGGCTTCGCGCTTGTTTTCTTCTTCGGCGCCGGTTTCTTTGCCGGCTTGGCGGATTTCGCCGGCGGCGCCGGTTCAAGCTCGACGGTCACCGGATTGGGCTGCATCGATGGCGAGCCGCCAGTGACGCTGACCGGGTCAAGCGTTTCGGTGTCCGGCAAGTAGCCGTTGAGGGTGAAGGTGACCGTAAGCGGCGTATCGGTCGGGAGCGCAAGTGCGCATGGCGTGCGGCAGGTTTGCCCGTTGGACGTCTTGGCGTCGGCGCCGGGAGGCGTCGATTCAAACTGCACCGTATCAAGAACCGGCGCCGGCTTGAACGAGCCCAGCCAGTCCGGCGTCGAGGAACAGGCGGCAAGGGTGAGGGCCCCGCCGATGATCGCGATAACTCGGTACACTTTCACGTCCCATTGGTGGCCGGGAAGCCACCGATCCCTAAGATGTAACATTTACAATACGAAGGAGGGTTAACCGGTGCAACTGGTCGCCCGCCATTAACCTTACCGCGTTAACCATGTTCGTTGACTTTCAATTGTTGGGCAAAAGCGTCGCGATTGTGGCGGGCAACTGCGAAAAATGGCCGATGACCCGGTCGGGCGCGAAATCAGACACCGGTCTTTCGCTATAGCCGAAGTCGACGGCGATGATCGGGACCTCAGCTGCGCGCGCGGTGCGGATATCGGTCAAGGAATCGCCGATCATGATGGCGCGTTGGGTTTCTCCGCCCGCGGCCGCGACGGTACGGCGAAAAACGGCGGGATCTGGCTTCTGCACGCCGAAGGTGTCCTGCCCGCAGATAGCGGCAAAGCGCTCCGCGAGCCCGAGCTTCTGCAGCAGCAGCAGCGACAACCGCTCCAGCTTGTTGGTGCAGACCGCAAAGCGGTAGCCTTGGGCGGCGAGCGCGTCGAGGGCCTCGGTCACGCCCGGAAATGGCCGGGAGCGGTCGGCGATATGATCGGCATAATAGGCGATGAATTCGGCAAACAGGCGCTCGAGGTCGCCGGCGGCCAGGGCGCGGCCCTCGGCTTCGATACCGCGCGCGATCATCATGCGGGCGCCGCCGCCAATCAGGTCGCGAGCCGTGGCATAGGCGACCGGGGGCAGGCCTTCGCGGGCGAAGACCACGTTGAGGGTGTCAATGAGATCGGGCGCAGTATCGACCAAAGTGCCGTCGAGATCGAAGACGATGGTCGGATCTGCCATGGCGGGATCGCTAGCCTCCGCTCAGGTTGAACGCAAGACCTGCCGGCGGCACGACGGCAATTTCCGGCTATCCCGGCCTTGCGAAGGGGGCTAGATAGGCGGCGGTTTTAGTCGAGCGGTCTAACCCCGAGGCACACCGGGATCACGATGAATGCCGATGCCCAGAAACGCGCGGCTGCCGCCCGCGCCGTCGAATTTGTGCGCACGGGCATGCGGCTTGGGCTCGGCACTGGCTCGACCGCCAAACATTTCGTCGAGCTGGTTGGCGAACGCGTACGCGCCGGGCTGAAGGTCGTCGCGGTGCCGACCTCGCAGGCCACGCGCGCCGACGCGGAGCGTTGCGGCATTCCACTGACCACGCTCGACGCGACGCCAGAGCTCGATCTCACGGTCGACGGCGCCGACGAGATCGCCCCCGACCTGAGCCTGATCAAGGGCGGCGGCGGCGCGCTGCTGCGGGAAAAGATCGTCGCCGCCGCTTCGGCGCGCATGATCGTGATCGCCGACCGCAGCAAATGGGTGCCGCAGCTCGGGCGTTTTCCGCTGCCGATCGAGGTTGCGCCCTTCGGCCTCGGCGCGACCCGGCGCGCGATCGAAAAGGCGGTCGCGGCGATCCAGCAAAGCGGGCCTTTGACGCTGCGGCAAGGGCAGGACGGCCATGTTTTCGTCACCGATGGCGGCCACTGGATCATCGACGCCGCGCTGGGCAAGATTGACGATCCGGCCGCAATGGCGCATGCGCTATCGGACATTCCGGGGGTCATGGGGCACGGCCTGTTTATTGGGCTTGCCCGGACTGCGATCCTGGCCGGTGCGGACGGGGTGAGCGTCGTCGAACGGCCTTAGATTTCTCGAGCCAATTGGAGTGACCGAATGAGCGTTTTTCGCAGCGTAAAACATGGCAGTCGGGTGGCCGTGGTCGCCGCCGCGCTGCTTGCGACGGCGCCGGCTGTCCGCAGCGAGCAGCCCTCGGCGGCAGCGCTGGCCACCGCCAAGCAGCTTGTCGTCGTCACCGGGACGATGTCGCTCTTCAACCCGTTGATCCCCGGTGTGATCGAGCAGGCAAAGCTTCTGCTTCTGCAGCAGGACCCCGGTCTCGCCAAGGATCTCAACGAAATCGCGAGCCAGATGCGGACCGACCTGGCCCCGCGCAGCGTCGAGCTGAGCAATGAGGTGGCGACGCTCTACGCGAGCAATTTCACCGACGATGAGCTCAAGACGATCCTCGCCTTCTACCAATCCCCCGTCGGCAAGAAGGTGCTCGACCGGCAGCCGCAGGTCGTCGATTCCAGCATGAAGTTCGCGCAAAACTGGGCCAACAAGCTGTCCGACGAGGTCATCGCGAAGATGCGCGAGGAACTGAAGAAACGGGGTCATAATCTTTGATCGGCGCCCCGCGCATACGGTGACGGCCGATGGCGGATCATCACGTTGATCTGTTTGTCATCGGCGCCGGTTCCGGCGGCGTGCGCGCGGCGCGCGTGGCGGCCAGTCATGGCGCGCGGGTGATGATCGCCGAGGAATATCGCGTCGGCGGCACCTGCGTCATCCGCGGCTGCGTGCCGAAGAAACTTCTGGTCTATGCCGCGCGCTTTGCCGATGAATTTGAAGACGCCGCCGGCTATGGCTGGAGCGTGGCGAAGCCGACGTTTCACTGGCCGGCGCTGATCGCCAACAAGGACCGCGAGATCGCACGGCTCGAAGCCGCCTACACGGCGACGCTCGAGCGCTACAAGGTGGCGCTGGTCAAGAGCCGCGCGGGACTCGAGGACGCGCACACGGTGCGGCTGGCGGGCGGCGAACGCGTGCGCGCGAAGACGATTCTGATCGCCACCGGCGCCGCGCCCTATCACGGCGCCCGCATCGCCGGGCTGGAGCACGTCATTTCCTCCAATGAGGCGTTTCACCTGCGCGAACTGCCCAGGCGCATCCTGATCCAGGGCGGCAGCTATATCGCCGTCGAGTTCGCCGGCATCTTCAACGGGCTCGGCTCCGAGGTGACGCTGGTCTATCGCGGCGACAACATCCTGCGCGGCTTCGACGACGATGTGCGCGAGCACCTTCATGGCGAGATGCAGCGCCGCCGCATCAAGATCATTACGCGCCAGACAGTCGCCGCGGTGGAAAAAGTCGAGCACGGCTACGACGTCGAATTGTCCGACAACGAGCAGGTCATGGCGGATCTCGTCATGTTCGCCACCGGCCGCAAGCCCAACATCCATGGGCTCGGGCTCGACGCCGTGGGCGTGAAAATCGGCGAGACCGGCGGCATTGCGGTCGACGCCTATTCGAAAACCTCAGTCGACAATATCTACGCGGTTGGCGACGTCACCAACCGGATCAACTTGACGCCGGTCGCCATCCGTGAGGGCCATGCTTTCGCCGACACGGTGTTCGGCGGCGTGCCGACGCCGGTCGACCACGCCAACGTGCCGACCGCCGTGTTCTCCGAGCCGGAGGTCGGCGTGGTCGGCTTGACCGAAGCGCAGGCCCGCGCCCGTCTGGCGAAGGTCGATATCTACAAGACCAGCTTCCGGCCGATGAAGATGACGCTGGCCGGCCGCGACACCCGCGCGTTCATGAAGCTGGTGGTGGACGGCATCACGCAACGGGTCGTCGGCTGCCACATTGTCGGCCCCGACGCCGGCGACCTGATCCAGGTGGTGGGCATCGCGGT
>DATJYA010000036.1:0-10432 GCA_035499835.1 Pseudolabrys sp. | reverse complement strand
CCGCCACGCTGGCGGCGGATCAGTTCGGCGATGGCGTAAACTTCTTCCGCCGAGAACGCGACAATGGCCGAGCGGCGCGGCAGCCGGGTGAGCTTCTTTTCGCCCGCATAGGTCAACATCGACAGCCGCGGCCGGCTGACGATATGCGCGCCGGGCAGCAGCCTTTCCACCATTGGCCGAATGGTCGCCGCGCCCAACACCAGGGTCTCCTCGCGGGCGCGGGCGTTGAGCATGCGGTCGGTGAAGACGTGGCCACGCTCGAAATCGGCACCGAGCTGAATCTCGTCGACGGCGAGGAAGGCGACGTCAAAGCCGCGCGGCATGGCTTCGACGGTCGACACCCAGTAGCGCGCGTTGGGCGGCTTGATCTTCTCCTCGCCGGTGATCAGCGCCACCGACGCCGCACCCACCCGGTCGACACACTTATTGTAAACCTCGCGCGCCAAGAGGCGCAGCGGCAGGCCGATCATGCCGCTCGAATGCGCCAGCATGCGCTCGATGGCGAGATGGGTCTTGCCGGTGTTGGTCGGCCCGAGCACGGCGGTAACGCCGCCCCCGCGGGCGCGCGATTCAGGATTGGATTGGCGAGAAAATGACAGGGACATTACGCATCCGAACCGGCGGGGCGGCCCGCCAAGGGGCTTTCTGTATCACAATGCGACGGTTGCGGGCCGCGCGGTTAAGCTTCAGAACGAGTCTGGAACGAAACGCGCCCGAATCACTGACTCGCGCGCTGTAGGGCTTCGTTCACGGCGACATCTGGACTGCGTTCCGTCGAGTCCTACAACATCGGGTAGCTGGGGCCTGCGTTTGCGCGATTCAATGCGGCGAAAACGTTAACGCGCGACAAGCCCCCTGTCCCAGCCAGAGTCAAGCCCAGTTTTTCCCGCCATGAGATATTTTGGCGCATGATCTTGTCCGAAAACCGGTACCCACTTTTCGGGATCATGCGCTACTGCACCTTCGCGCCGTTGACCGAGGCCCTGGTCGGCATCCCCACCGAGACAAATTTATCGGCCGCGAAAACGACCTGACCGACCGGCGTCGGGCCTTGGGCACGGAACGGCACCAGCACGCGCGTGCCGGCGATCGGCGCCAGCCACACTTCGATGTCGCGGCTCTTGGTGATGTAGCGGATCGCCGTGCGCGAGGGGATAAAGCCGGCGATCGGGATGAAATAGACGGCGCAGACCACGGCAGGGCCGGCGTAGCCTTTGTCGGCCTTGACCTGTTCCAGCCGCTTGAAGGCAAGCTGCAGATCGTAGCGGATGCGGCCGTCGAATATTGGCAGCGTGCGCTGGCAGGCTTCCGGCGACAGCGGCTCGCCGGTCCCCGATGTGCGCAGCAGCGAGGCGCTCATCGGGTCGAGGATGCCCTGCTGGTGCGCCTCAGTGATCGGAACCCGCTCGGCATCGTCGTCCTGCGGCGGGTCGACCTTCCAGTCCTTCACCGTGCCTTCGTTGATGGTGAGGCGGACGCTATCGGCCTTCTTGCCGGCGACAATGCTGGAGGCGTAGCTCGACGTCGGCAGCGGCTGTCCGTCGGTCAGCGTGCCGGAGGCGCTGCTGACGCCGTGGCCGCTGGTGAACATGCGCATCAACCCGCTGGCGGTGCCGGTCGCCGCCGCGGTGTAATGGCTGCCGCTGAGATCGATCGACCAATCGCCCTTGCCGATCGGAATGCCGGCAAGCGTCAGGGTATAGCTTGCTTCAAGCTTGCCCTGCGCCAGCGCGCCGAAAGGCGTCACGGCGGCGAGCGCAGCGATCAGCGGCAGCGCGAAACGGCGATGGCGGCGGAATGCCAGCACGGATTTAGATTCCCGTTCGCGGCCGGCGCTGCTAGCGCTGCCGGCCCGCGGCAACAATACCGTGGAGCGATTTGGCCCGCACGCAACGGCGGCGCGACAGGCCATTGGCTCCACAGGAAATGGCCGGGCGCCGCGCGCTTCAGGTCGGCCCGGAATGCGTCGAATCTGTGTTGACGGCCACGGCTTGACGGTTTTGGGCCCTCTCACTATACGTCCGCCGTCTTCCATGAAGAATAAGCGCTTCCGGTGCCGCTTGGCGCCGGCGTTTTTTGAAGGGTTAACCTATGTCGTTTCGCTGCGATCTCACGGGCAAGAAGGCCCTGGTCGGCCACAAAGTGAGCCATTCCAACATCAAGACCAAGCGGCGGTTCCTGCCCAATCTGCAGAACGTGACGCTGATTTCCGACACGCTGGGCCGCCGGGTGCGGGTGCGGGTTTCGACCAATGCGCTCAAGAGCGTCGATCATCGCGGCGGGCTCGATGCTTTCCTGCTCAAGGCCAGGGATGCCGACCTCGCGCCGAAGATGCTCGAACTCAAGCGACAGATCGTGAAGAAGAAGGCGACGGCGTAGGGGCCGTACCGAGAGTCTAACGTCTGTCATGGCCGGGCTTGTCCCGGCCATCTCGTTTCGGGAGGCACAGGTGCGACCTTGGCGGGATCACCGGAACAAGCCGGTGATGACAAGGCTGCGATAGATCATTCTCCCACCAAGGCGAATTGAAGCAGCAAGCTGCGCTGCAGCGGCGAGAAATTGTCGTCCGACACCAGCGTGATGATGACCTCGCCCTTGGCGTTGCGGTGCACCGCGATGCCTTCCATGTTGTCGATCTGAAAACCGAGATCCGCGAAGATGAGCTGCGTCCCGTCGACCAGCGCGCCGGGCTTGAGGCTGTCGAGCGGGATGCGGCGGATGCGCATGGCAACGCCGCTCGCCAGCGAAAAGCGCCGCTCGAGCAACAGCAGATCCGCCGGCGGCAGAATGGTGCAGTCGCTGACGTCGAAATCGTCGCTGCGCCTCACGCTGAAGCGCTCGGCGTGCACGCCGTTGAGCGGATCGGCTTGCGCGCCGCTCAGCAAATAAGCGCGGTGATTGCCCTGGGCATCGAGGCTGCGCTCGGTGACCACGATCAGGGCGCCGGCAAGCGCCGAGCCTTGCGGCGGCATGGCCAGGCATTCAAGGCTCTTGTTGAAGGTAAAGGTCTTGAAATCCGCCGGCACCGGCAGCGGCACGCCGCGCGCCTTGAGGCCGTCGCGCCCGTAATTGAAACGCACGATCTGCTCCACGCGCTCCAGCCCGACATAGAGCGTGCCATGGTCGTTCTCGAGCGATTCCGCGTCGAACCAACCGCGCGCCGCCAGCGGATGGCCATCGGCAGCCAGGAGCGGGGCCATTTCCATGTCCGCCACGCCCGACAGCCGGCCGTCCTCGGAAACGATGCGGCCGCGCAGCCAGGAGCCATTGTCGGTCACGGCCAGGAAATGGCTGCCGTCGGCGTCGACGCGCAGACCGGAAACACCGCCGAAGGCCCGCTCGATGGAAGTCAGCGCCAGCCCGCCGCGGAATTCGAGCGCGCCGAAGCGTGTGTGCGTGGGCGCGGCGGCATCGAAGCTTTCGATCCGCGTCGCCGTGACGGCGATGCGGGTGGGCGCCATGGCGTAACGCTGCGCCTCCGCAAGCGTCAGCGCGGCGGCAACGATGAGCAGTGTGGCGACGAGGAAGCCGCCGATGAGCCAGCGGCGGTGGCGGACGATCACGCCACCCGCCTGCGCGGGCGCGGCGGGCGCGCGGGCTCGGCCGGCGCCTTCTCCTCGAACAGTTCGGCGAGCTTGTCGGTCATGGCGCCGCCGAGCTCCTCGGCATCGACGATGGTGACGGCGCGGCGATAGTAGCGGGTGACATCGTGGCCGATGCCAATGGCGATGAGCTCGACCGGCGAGCGGGTCTCGATCTCCTCGATCACCCAGCGCAGATGCCGCTCGAGATAGTTGCCGGGATTGACGCTCAACGTCGAGTCATCGACGGGGGCGCCATCGGAGATCATCATCAGGATGCGGCGCTGTTCTGTGCATGCCAACAAACGCTTGTGCGCCCAGTCGAGCGCCTCGCCATCGATGTTCTCCTTGAGCAGACCCTCGCGCATCATCAGCCCGAGATTCTTGCGCGCGCGCCGCCACGGCGCGTCGGCCGACTTGTAGATGATATGCCGCAGGTCATTGAGCCGGCCGGGATTGGGCGGCTTGCCGGCGGTGAGCCAGGCCTCGCGCGACTGCCCGCCCTTCCAGGCGCGGGTGGTAAAGCCGAGGATCTCGACCTTGACGCCGCAGCGCTCCAGCGTGCGCGCAAGGATATCGGCGCAGGTCGCAGCGACCGTGATCGGGCGGCCACGCATGGATCCGGAATTGTCCAGCAGCAGCGTTACCACGGTGTCGCGGAACTGCATGTCCTTCTCGGCCTTGAACGAGAGTGGATGCATCGGATCGATGATGATGCGCGATAGCCGCGCCGGGTCGAGCTGGCCTTCCTCGAGGTCGAATTCCCAGGAGCGGTTCTGCTGCGCCATCAGCCGCCGCTGCAGCCGGTTGGCAAGGCGGGCGACGACGCCCTGCAAATGTGAAAGCTGCTTGTCGAGATAGCCGCGCAGCCGGTCGAGTTCCTCCGGCTCGCAGAGATCCTCCGCGGCAACGGTCTCGTCGAATTTCATGGTGAAGGCGCGGTAGTCGGGCCCACGCGGCTCGTTGCGCCCGGACTGGCGCGGCCGCTGCGGCTCACCCGGCGTCTCGGCATCGCCGAGTTCGCTGTCGTCGGCCATCTCGGCCGTCGGCGCGTCGACGGCTTCCGCGGCGGAATCCGGCATGTCCTCGGCGGACACCTGCGTGTCCTCCATGCTCATGCGCTGCTGGTCGTCGCTCTCGGCAGCGTCGCCGTCCTCGCCGGACTGCTGCTTGCGCTGATCCTCTTCGCCTTCCTCTTCCTCGTCCTCGGAATCGCGGCTTCTGTCCTCGCCCATTTCCAGCGAATCGAGCAGATCGTGGACGGCGTCGGCGAACTCACGCTGGTCCTCGACCACGCCCTCGAGCCGGTCGAGATCGCGCCCGGCACGGTCCTCGATCAGCGGCCGCCACAGGTCGACCAGCTTCCTGGCGTGCGCTGGCGGCGCGAGCCCGGTCAGGCGCTCGCGCACCATCAGCGCCAGCGCCTCCTCGATCGGGGCGTCGCCGCGTTCGGTGACCTGGTCGAATTTCGCCCGCGCGAAGCGCTCGTCGAGCATGGCGGTGAGATTTTTGGCGACGCCGTCCATGCGCCGCGCGCCGATCGCCTCGACGCGCGCCTGCTCGACCGCCTCGAACACCGCGCGCGCCTGCTGGCCGCCAGGCTGCAGGCGGCGGTGCACGGCGGGATCGTGGCAAGCGATTCGCAATGCAATGGCGTCGGCGTTGCCGCGCACAATGGCGGCTTCCGCCTTGGTCAGCTTGCGCGGCGGTTCCGGCAGCCGCGCCTTGCCGCCCATCAGGCCGGGCCGCTCGGCGGCGAAATTCACCTCAAGATCGGGCTTGCGCGCGATGGCGCGCAGGCAACCGGTGACCGCGCGCTTGAACGGCTCGGTCGGCGATTCCTTCGGCGACGGTTTGCTCTTGATGTTGGACGCCATGACCGATGTCTAAACCTTGCCGCTCGCAGCCGCAAAAGCCGGCAGATCGCCTTCGGCGGAGCTTTTCTTCAGGTCGACCGGCAACAATTCCTCGAGATCGACGGTCGAGCGCTGCCCGATCGCGGCCGCATTGCCAGCGAGCCAGTCTTTGCCGGCCCGGCTGCCGAGATCGAACAGATAGGAAATGAAAGCGGGATCGTTGTTCATCTTGCTCGAGGCCCCGAGCGGGCCGAGATCGTTGCCGCCCTCGATGGCATGAAAATGCGGCGCCTGACGCCGGAGATTGAGCGCGCCTTCGTCGATGAACCGCAGCAGCAACCCGATTGCGGCGAGCTCCGTCCAGACGGTGGAGTTGAAGCTGATTTCGTTGACGCGGTTGATGATGTCGCGCGCATGGCGCGGCACCTCGTCGCGTTCCAGCGGATTGATCCCAACCAGAATGACGTCGCTGACGCGCTCGTCGCGAATGATCGGCGCGATAGCCGGGTTGCCGGTATAGCCGCCGTCCCAATAGGACTCGCCCTCGATCTCGACGGCGGGAAATACAAACGGCAGGCACGCCGAGGCGAGCACAACGTCGATCGAAAGTTCCTTGTTGTCGAACACGCGGCGCCGGCCGGTGCGCACGTTGGTGGCGCACAGATAGACGCGAAGCTCTTGTGCCCGATCAAGCTCGGCGAAATCGATCGTGTCCTTCAACAGCCCGCGCAGCGGATGGTAGCCCAGCGGGTTGAGATCGTAGGGCGACCACAGCCGGCTCATCATGTCGAACCAGAGATAGGCCGGCGAATTATCGAGGTGCCACGGCTTCCCGATGTGCGCGGTCATGGCGGCGAGGCCTGGAACGCTGCCAACCGATTCCCAGAACTGGCGCAGGGCGCGCCGGCCTTCCGCCGGCCCGCCGCGCAGCAGGCCGTTCGCCAGCACCACCGCGTTCATCGCGCCGGCCGACGTCCCGCTGACGGTGTCAATCGTAATGTCGGGGTGCTGCAGCAACTCGTCGAGCACGCCCCAGGCATAGGCGCCGTGCGAGCCGCCGCCCTGCAAAGCAAGCGCGACCTTGCGCGGCGATGACGTTTGTCCCTGTTTCTTCATGCCCGCGACTGCTATTCATTGGAGCCGGCAGCAATCAACTCAGCGCGACGTTCACCGAACTTTCCGGCAGATCGACGCCGAAACAGCGCTGATAGAACTCGGCGACGATCGGCCGCTCCAACTCGTCGCATTTGTTCAGGAAGGTGAGCCGGAAGGCGAAGCCGACATCGTTGAAGATCTCGGAATTCTCCGCCCAGGTAATCACCGTGCGCGGACTCATCACCGTGGAGATGTCGCCGTTCATGAAGGCGTTGCGCGTGAGATCAGCGACGCGCACCATCTTGTTGACGATGTCGCGGCCCTGATCGTTCTGGTAGTGCTTGGCTTTCGCCAGCACGATCTCCACCTCGTTATCGTGCGGCAGATAATTGAGCGTGGTCACGATCGACCAGCGGTCCATCTGGCCCTGGTTGATCTGCTGGGTGCCGTGATAGAGGCCCGAGGTATCGCCGAGGCCGACGGTGTTGGCCGTGGCAAAGAGGCGAAATGCCGGATGCGGCTTGATCACCTTGTTCTGGTCGAGCAGCGTCAGTCGGCCGGAAGCTTCGAGCACGCGCTGGATGACGAACATCACGTCGGGGCGGCCGGCGTCGTATTCGTCGAAGCACAATGCGATGTTGTTCTGCAGCGCCCACGGCAAAATGCCGTCGCGAAATTCGGTGACCTGCTGGCCGTCCTTGATGACGATCGCATCCTTGCCGATCAGATCGATGCGGCTGATGTGGCTGTCGAGATTGACGCGGATGCACGGCCAGTTGAGCCGCGCCGCGACCTGCTCGATATGCGTCGATTTGCCGGTGCCATGGTAGCCGGTGACGATGACGCGGCGGTTCTTGGCAAAGCCGGCGAGAATGGCCAGCGTGGTCGGGCGATCGAAGCGATAATCCGGATCGATGTCGGGCACGTGCTCGTCGGCTTCGGAATAGGCCGGCACTTCCATGTTGCTGTCGATGCCAAACACCTGCCGGATCGACACTTTCATGTCGGGCAAGCCGGCAACTTCTTCTTGCACTGCGGTAGCCATTGATCCTCCGTGGCTTCGGAACACTCCGAGGCCTGATGCAGGTCCCGACAAATTACGGTCCGGCTGATGCCTTAAGAACTTAGCAGACGGAATGGCGCGGAAAAACCCGTCTTAGCCAGATGTCCGTATCAATATAATCAATGACATAGGCACGATCCGGCCTGCGCGGAAGACGTGGCTGGGATGCTTTTGCGAGGCGATGCGCCGCTCCCGGCGCAGCGCGCCAGGCGCCCCATTTTTCGGATGCAGACAACCGCAAACAGAAAGACCGCCTCGCGGCGGTCTTTCCAGATTCTCGATCGACCACGACGGTCAGGCGGTGGCGAAAGCGGCCGCATTTTTCCGCTTGCTGTCCTTGCGCTTCCGCCACCAGGCGAGACAACCCATTCCGCCCAGGCCGGTGGCAAACAGGGGTAACGCGGCCGGCAGAGGCGTTGAGGAAACAGCCGGCGTCGCCGCCAATTGCGCCGTGATGGTGCCGAAAGTGCTGTGCGAGGGATCAGCGAAATCGGAATAGATATAGCTCAGCATTCCCGTCACGAGCGCAAACGACCAGGAATCCAGCGTCCCCGCATAGGCGATCGAAATCAGCGAGCCATTGTTGAAGGTCACGCTCGCGAACCCGCCGGGCCCGGAGGCAAAGGTGTTCCCGTCGATCGTGAAGCTCAAGTTGAGGCCGTCGCTCACGGTCAGGGTCTCGAGACCCGAACTGTTGATCGGCCCGTTAACCGAAAAAGACCCGGTTCCGCCGACCATTCCGCCGGCTGTGCCGGTGAGAGTCAAATCGTAACTAACAGTCGAGGCCTGAGCGACCCCGGTCGTCTGTCCGACTGCAAAAGTGGCGATAGTTGCGGCTAATATAGACGCCGCCAGGAAACGAGACATCCTCGCGCCCCCTCATCCAAATTCGCCACGATTTTATTTACGCATCGTTTATATTGGGAGTCAAGAAATGGAATAAGGCGCGGCTTGTCTTTCGCCGGGTTTTCAACCGATTTTGGCGTATTCCGTGGTTGGCCGTCCCCCCGCCTCAGGCGAAACCCACCGATTTCAGATAATTGTAGGACTGAATGATCTCAACCAACCGATCTTCGGTTGAACGATCTCCGCCATTAGCGTCGGGGTGGTGCCGTTTTACCAGCTCCTTGAAGCGGGTTTTCACTTCCACCGTCGTGGCGCCGACTTCGAGGCCGAGCACGTCGAGCGCCTTGCGCTCGGCATTACGCACCGGCCGCGCCTCCGCGCGGGCGCGCTGCTCGGCGCGCAAACCCTCGCCGAATAGATTGAACGGGTCGCCGCCGCGGGCAAAGGAATTCAGGTCCGGCCGCTCGAAGCGCTTGCCGGTGCCCATCTTCCAGGTCGGGCGATGGCCGGTGAGCGCGTCCTTCTGGTAGGCCAACACGGCGGCATCGTTCATGCCCGCGAAGAAGTTATAGGACTGATTGTACTCGCGCACATGTGCGAGGCAGAAATGCCAATAGTCCTTTTCATTACCGCGGCCCTTGGGCGCGCGATGCGTGGCCGTCTCCTTGCAGCCGTGCCACGCGCATATCGGAGCCCCGGACTTCGGCCGGCGGTCCCGCGACGGCTTGACGCGGATCTTATCGAACAATGGCGAGTCGAATTTCATGACCGAACATTATGCGCCCTATGCAGTGACGCCTTCAAGACTTGACAGTGACGGGTGACACCCATTGACCGACTTACGCTGCCCGTCCTAAGCGAAAATTATGCAAACCACGAAACTTATCGAGCAGAAGTTGACCGAGGCCTTCTCGCCGCAAAGCCTCAAGGTGCTCGACGAATCGCACCAGCATGAAGGCCATGCCGGTCATCGGCCGGGCGGGCAAACGCATTTCAGGGTCTATATTGTGGCCGAGGCGTTCAGAGGAAAGACCCGCATCGAGCGCCACCGCATGATCAACAACATACTTTCGGCTGAGATGGCGAACGGCGTGCACGCGCTCGCCATCCACGCGGCAGCGCCAGGCGAAGGCATTTAGCTCGTCTTCGCCGCGGGCTTGCGCGGCAGCGGCTGGATGCGCAGCGCGGTGATGCGGTTGCGGCTGCGGCGCAGCACCCGGAAGCGAAAGCCGTGGAAGGTGAAGCTCTGCCCAACATCGGGGATCGAGCGCGCCTCGTGGATGACCAGCCCGGCAATCGTCGTCGCCTCGTCGTCGGGCAGATTCCAGTCCATGACGCGGTTGAGGTCGCGAATCGGCACCGCGCCGTCGACATTGATCGAGCCGTCGGGCTGGCGGCGCACGCCGGGCATGGCGACGTCGTGCTCGTCGGTGATGTCGCCGACGATTTCCTCCAGGATATCTTCCAGCGTGACCAGGCCCTCGACGTCGCCATATTCGTCGACCACCAGCGCGAACGGCGTCTTGCGCCGGCGGAAGGCCTTGAGCTGCTCGGACACCGGTCGCGTGTCGGGCACGAACCACGGCGCCTTCATCAGCGAGGCGATGTCGACTTTCGATGCATCGCCGTCGACGGCATGCAACGCGCGCAGCAAATCCTTCACGTGCAGCACGCCGACGATGTTCTCCGGATTGTCGCGCCACAGTGGAATGCGCGTGACAGGAGAGGCGATGACGGCATTGACCAGCGCCTCCGGCGACTCATTGGCATCGAGCGTGATCATGTCGGTGCGGTGGATCATCACGTCGGAGACCGCGAGCTCGCGCAGATCGAGCACGCCGCCGAACATGTCGCGGTCGAGGGTCTCGACCTCGCCCTCGCGGTGGAACAGGTCGACGGCGCCGCGCAATTCCTCGCGCGCCGAAAGCACCTGCTGATCCTCGCCGACCGTCATGCCGACGTGCTTGAGCAGCCAGCGCACCAGCGCCTCG
>DATJYA010000035.1:0-2913 GCA_035499835.1 Pseudolabrys sp. | reverse complement strand
GCCATCGGCGCCAGCAGGACCGGCGCGCGGTCGACCGCCAGCCCCGGATCGGCGAGGCGGAAACCATTGACCCAGGCGATTTCCGGATAGAGCCGGATCACCTGGCGCGCCGAGAGCACGATGCCGATCAGCAGCACGCCGATGATCAGCGCATTGAGGCCGGGATTGGCCATGAACGCCACTTCGATCTGCTTGTGCAGCACGAAGGCGACGAGCCCGCCGAGGATGACGAAGACCGCCATCCGCAGCAGGAAAATGCGCGGCGAAGACAGCTTGAGCGGGTCGAGTTCGTTGGCCATGCGCGGTTAAATGGTAACGCCTGGGCGCGGACGTGAATCGCAATATGCCACAGACCGATGACAAGCGAAAATCATGGCCGGGCAACCAGCATAAAGCGGTGGATTGAGTTCAAATTGCGGTTGCGCATCAGGCGGCCGCGGCCAGCTTGAGCACCCCCAGAACCGCTTTCTGCATGCGCTCGTTGCCGGCGACGATGTGCCCCTTGGCGAACATCTCGTCGCCGCCGTCGCAGTCGCTGATGAAACCGCCGGCCTCGCGCACGAGAATCATGCCGGCGGCCATGTCCCAGGGCTTGATGTTGCGCTCCCAATAGGCATCGAAACGGCCGGCGGCGACCCAGGCGAGGTCGAGCGCGGCGGCGCCGAAGCGGCGCAGGCCGGCGACCTGGTCCTCCATGGCGCCGGTCTCGCGGCGGCCAAGCGCGATATCGCCGCGGCCGATATGTGGCAAGCCGCAGGCAACCACGGCGTCGGCGAGCCGCGCGCGGGCGGCGACGCGGATGCGCTGCTCGTTGAGGAAGGCGCCCTTGCCGCGCTCCGCAATGAACATCTCGTCATTTGCCGGATTGTAGACGAGGCCGGCGATCACCGTGCCCTCGCGCTCGAGCGCGATGGAAATGGCAAATTGCGGGATGCCGTGCAGGAAATTGGTGGTGCCGTCGAGCGGATCGACGATCCAGCGGTGCGTCTTGTCGGCGCCTTCGCGCTCACCGCCCTCCTCGCCGAGAAAGCCGTAGCCGGGACGCGCCTTGCTGAGCTCGGCAAACAGCGTCTCCTCGGCGCGAGTGTCGGCGGCGGACACGAAATTCGCCGGGCCTTTCATCGACACCTGCAGCTTCTCGACTTCGCCGAAGTCGCGCTTGAGCGCGCGCGCGGCCTTGCGCGCGGCCGCAATCATCACGTTGAGCAGGGCGGAGTGGGGCATGTCGATGTTTCCGGCGTCGGTGGCAGGCGGCATGCCCCACGGCGGCGCGCGCCGTCAAGGCCGTGTCGGCGGAGGCGGAGGCGCGGTCGACAGCCATTTCCTCGCCGCCTTGTCGGCGGCATCGCGCACCGCCTGCGTCTGCTTGGCGGCGAAGGTGTCAAGCTCGGGGTCCTTGTCGCCGGCCTCCTTGGCGATCAGGTGCCACTTGACCGCCTCGGTCGCGTCGGCCGGTACGCCGCGCCCGGCCATCAGCATGCGCGCCAGCCGGTCCTGGGCGATGGCGCTGCCGCGGCGGGCAGCCTTGAGGAAAAGCTGGGCGGCGGCGGTCTCGTCTTTGGCCACGCCGTCGCCGTTGAATTGGGCGATGGCGAATTCCACCATGGCGTCGATATTGCCGGCGATCGCCGCCTGGCCCATCAGCTTCATCGCCGCGCGCTGATCCTTGGCGACGCCGCGGCCCTCCTTGTACATGGTGGCGAGCGCGTATTGCGCCTCCTGATTTCCGGCGTCGGCGGCCTCCCGGAACAGTTCGGCGGCGTGAGTGAAGTCCTGCGGGAATTGCTTGCCCTGCAGGTAGAGCAGGCCGAGATCGTAGGCGGCAGACGGATGGCCGAGCTTGGCCGCGGCGTCGAGCAGGCGGGCGCCTTCGGCCTCATTGCGCGGCCCGGCGCGGCCTTCGAAGTCAAACATGGCGAGCGCGAACATGGCGTTGCGGTCGCCACTGGCAGCGGCGAGCTTGTACCATTGCGCGGCCTTGCTGTCGTCGCGGCCGACGCCGTAGCCGTTGGCATAGATTTCGCCGAGCAGGGTCATCGCCGCCGGGTCGTTGTTCTGCGCGCGCTTGGTCGCCTCGGAGAGCGCGGTGAGGTAGCGGCCGCGCTGGAATGCGCCAAAGGCGAGGTCGGGCTCGTTTGCCGCGGGGACGGGCGCTGACGGCGGCTTCGGCGCTTGCGCCACGGCCGGCGCCGCGCCGGCAAGCGCCGCCAGCACGGCGATGAACATACGTCGCACACGGCTCATGCCGCGGTCTCCGGCAAGGCAAGACGCTGCGCCGCGGCGGCGACGCGTGGCGAGATTTGCTGCGGCTCGCCCCAGATGAAGTCGCCGAGCGCGATAAAATCGGCGCCGGCATGCACGAGCGGCGCGACCTCGTCGAGCGAGGCCGCATAGGCGGCGCACGGAATTTCGAACACCTCCGCCCACCAGCCGACGCGCTCTTCAATGGCGGCGAAGGCCGGGCGGTCGCCTTGCGCCTCGGGCTCGCCGAACATCACGTAGTCGGCGCCGGCTTCAGCAGCGAGCATGGCATCGTGGCGGCTGACAAGCCCGCCGGCGCCGGCGATGCGGTCCGGCTTGAGCGTGTCGAGCGCCGTGTTGAATGCTTCGATGCCGGTGAGATGCGCGCCGTCGGCGCCGGCGCGCGCCACCAGATCGGCATGGCCGTCGACGATGAGCGCCGCGTCCTTGGCCTGCGCAACGTCGGCAAGCGTCTTGATGCGGTTGATCAGGCTGCGTTCGTCGGCGTCCCCAAGCCGCAGCAGCACCGCGGCGACATCGCCGGCAGCGAGCGCCGCGGCGAGCAGCGGCGCGAACGCCGCCGCGTCGCCGACCGGCGGCGTGACGAGATAGAGGCGCGGCTGCGGCCGGGGGGCGGCCGGTTTCGTTCGCTGAGCCATGGCCCCGCATGGT
>DATJYA010000034.1:0-5330 GCA_035499835.1 Pseudolabrys sp. | reverse complement strand
TGCCCATGGTCGAGGATCGGGCCGTAGACGGACGTGGATTCGGGGTAAGCGATCGGATAAAAGCCCGCCGGCGGAATTCCGCGCGGCGCTAAGCGTCATTTCGCTTTTTGATGGTCGTTTGCGGACGCTTTTTGATGGTTTGATTGTTGGACAGGAGATCGCAGCCCGACGCGGGGAAGTTTGCCGTCGTGCTCGCGGCCGTCAAGGACGCTTCGCGCCGCTGGCGCGGTGGCCCGGACGGGCCATCCTTGACCGCCGCTGTGCGCGCCGGCGTGTCGCGCGCGCAGGTCGGGACGGAAGGATGGCGGCGATCGAACAAAAGGATGGAGCGCGGGGCACGCGGCGCTTCGAGACATATCTTGATGGGCTTCCCGCTGCCGCTTCCGCCACGCTGTAGAGAGAGCCGGAAGCGGGCAGCCGGCGCGATGTCGCCGCCGACAGTGGCTGCGTTCCCGGCTGATTGTCGCGCGTGCTCTGTCAGCGACCGGCGAGGTGATAACCTTGGTCGGACTTGGCGAGGCGGCCGGCGGCGGTGAGGGCGGCGAGGCTCTCGTAGAGGGTGGCGGTGCGGACGCGGCAGCGCGCGCGCAGTTCGGTGAATGGCAGTGGGCGGTTGACGTCGGCGAGCGCGGCCGTGATGCGCTCGTCGAGGGAACCGGGAGCCGGCGTCTGCGGGGTTGGCGGTTCGATGACCTCGAGCGCGAGCGCGTTGGCGCGCTGAGCGAGTTCGAGCGTCACGCCAGGCATGGCCGGAGCGGCGCGGTGCTCGACGGTCAGGGTGATATCGCCGTTTTCGCCGGGATCGCGGTTGCGGCGGAGGTAGAGATTGGAATCGCCCCAGGCATGGAACTCGGAGGAGCCTCGCAAGGCCTGACCGGCGCGGACGTGGCCGGCGCCCTTCTTGGCGTGGTGGATGACGATGACGGCGATGGCGTGGCGACGCTGCAACTCGCGCAGATAGGCGAGCAGCGGCGCCACTTCGCCGCTGGCGTTCTCATCGATGCGATGCAGGCGCACGAAGGGATCGAGGACGAGCAGGCGCGGGCGCCATTTGGCGACGGTCGCATCGAGGCTTCTGCGGTCGGCCTCGAGATCCAGCCGCACGGCAGGCGCGGTGATGACCTGGACGTCGAGATCGGCGAGGCCGAGCCCGGCGGCGGCGCAGATGCCGTCGAGCCGCCGGCGCACGATGTGGAGCGCGTCCTCGGCGGCGTAAAGCAGAACGCGCCCGGCACGGGGCACGGCGAAGCGACGCAGGCACGGAACGCCTGCCGCGACCGCGACGGCGAGGTCCAGGGCAAGGAAGGATTTGCAGCACTTGGGCTCGCCGCCGATGATCCCGACCGCCTGCTCCGACCACAGCCCGGTGACGAGCCAGCGCTGGTCCTCGGCGCGATCGGCGAGGCGCCAGGCGGGCTCGACGGGCAACAGGTTCATCGCCGTCGCGCCGCCGCGGTCTTGGCGTCGGCGGCTGGCGGGGCGGCGCACGTCTCCAGGAACAGCTTCTCGTCGATCTGCCGGGCCTCGCGCTCGGCAGCGTATGCGAGCAACTCGCCGGCCATGTTCATGAGGGCGCGCAGGTTGCCCTGGGCGTGATCGCACAGCGTCGCGATCAGTTCCGGAGTCATCAACTTTACGGCGCCGGCCTTGTTCAGCGCTTGCCTGAGACATTCCTGGAGCTCGTCCGGAGTGGCGCGCTCGATCGCCAGGCGCACCCGCATGCGGCTGGCGAGAGGGAGGAACTCCTCGGATCGCAAGCGTTCGAGGAGCCGACCGTCGCCGGCGAGTACGACCGTGAGCAGGATGTGCGAGTCGAGCCTGGTGGAGCACAACAGGCGCAACTCGGAGAGAACGGTCGACAGCATCTCCTGCGCCTCGTCGACGACCAGGACCGGCCGCGCCAGCGAGGCGTCGATGTGGGTCTGCCAGCGCTCGCGCAGCACCTTGGCGCCGGCCCAGCGGTTGTGGGGGCGGAGTTCGACGCCGAACAGGTCGCCCATCTCGCGATAGAAGTCGGCGAGATTGGCCTGGGGCCGGCTGCACAGGCCGATCTTGACATCGCGCTGCTGCGAGAGCCGATCGGCGAGAATGCGCAAGGTGACCGACTTGCCTGTGCCGGGAGCCCCGGTAACGAGGGCGAAGCCGCCTTCGCCAACCAGCTGCTGGACGCGCCAGCAGAACGACTCGATGCGCGGCGTGGCGTGGAGCGCCTCGACTGGCACGTCGGGCGCAAACGGATTCCATTTGAGGCCGTAGAGCGCGAGCAGCTTCTTGTTCACGTGTCGTCTCCTTGCTCGTCCTTGGGGAGATAGGGCGGCGGCAGTCCGGTGGCGGCCTGCCGGTCGATCAGGCGGGCGAGCAGCGGCGCGACGCCGGTCGCCGGCTTGACGTCGATGGGCCGGGGCGAGACCGGATCGAGCGTACGGCGCAGGCCGCTGGCGTTCTCGGTCTTGTCCTGGGGATAGAGCCGGCACAGGGCCTTACCGGTCCGTTCGTCGACGAGGTGGACGAGGCCGAGATCCCAGCCGGCGTAGCGAACCTCGATGCGGGAGAGATGCCGGTAGCGGTTTGGAATCTCGAAGCGACGCCCCTCGATGACGACAGTGCCGTCGCTCTTGCGCTGCATGCGGTGATCGGTGTGGGTGAAGGCGAGACGCAGCGTGTCGCTGTCGGGGCTGGGCCGCGTCACTTCCGGACCCGCGAGGAAGCGGGTGATGGGAGCTTCGCCGATCTCGGAGTGGACCTTGCGGTTGTACTCGTACTCGACCCAAGCCTGCGTCGCTTCGTTGAGCGCGGCAAGCGTAAGATCGGGCACATCCTCCAGCATGGCGATGAGCCGGCCCTCGACCGGGCCCCAGAACGCCTCTTGCTTGGCGTTCTGGTAAGGGCTGTAGGGCAACGTGGTCTGGTGCAGGACGCCGAGGCGGCCCAGCCCCTCGGTGATCTCGGCGGCCGTCATGGCTGCGCCATTGTCGCTCAGGCCGGAACGCGGCAGGCCGCGCTTCTGAAACGCCTGCGACAGGCCATGCGCGATGATCTCGGCCGTCTCGGCCAAATACCACTGCAGATGACAGGCAAGTCGGGAGCGATCATCCAGCACGCCGAACAAGATCGGAGTCCGCCACTCGCCGCGCGCGGTGAGCACCTTCCTCGAGCCGTGGTGGCAATCCCAGTGCCACAGGCCATTGACGTACGCGGCCTCGTAGCTGCGCACCTCGCGGTCGAACAGTCGCGCTTCGGCGCGCTCGGCGCCTGCGGTCTGGCGCGATGTCACCCGACGCCGCTTGTCGAGACCGTTCGCCTTCATGAAGCGGCGCAGGGTGTCGTAGCAGGGCAAAGGCCGCAGATCGTCTCTCGTCTGGGCGAGCGCGACGAGATTGTCGTGATGAAGCTGGACGCTCCAGTTCTTGTGCGCGGCATACTGCGCCAGCACGACCTGGCGCACCGCCTCGCTCATCGCGGGCTGGCGGCCGGCATCGGTGCGCAGCTTGCGGCGCAAGACGCCGACTGGGTCGCTGCGCTCCTTCAAGGCGCGGTAGAACCAGCGCTCGATGGTGGAGAAGCCGAAGCGCGCCGGCTCGCCCGTGATGGGATGACGCCACTGGCGCCCGGCAAGCGCTTCGATCTGGGCGCGCAACTCGCCCTTGGGCGGCGGCGCCGCCAACAGCTGTCCAATGACCGAGAAGCGCAGGTGCGCCCACCGCTCATGGACTCGGGGACCTCGGGCCTGCTGTGCCATGCCGGCGCTCCTAATGGATCAGGGCGCACGGACCGTAGATCGAGGTCTGGACTGCTGGCGACGAGCATCCTCTGCGGATCGGGAAAAGCCGTCAGCGAGCGCGCCTGTCGCCTCCGGTGATCGGGGCGAGGAAGCGCAACAGCGCAAGCAGCCGCTCGCCGCCGTTGCCGCTAAAGCGCTCGATCAGCGAGACCGGCAGCCGATCGGGATCGACGGGCGGCATGAATGCGGCCCGGCCGATCTGCCAGAACGGGCTCGCCGTGAAGATGTCGCGCCACCACGCTCGCCAGCGCTCGACCGTCCCGCGGTTGACGCCGATCAACGCGGACAGCTGTCGCATCCGCGCGGCGGTCGCGCCCTCTCGCATGATCGCGATCAGCACCACTGTCGCGGCGAGATAGACCTTGCGCCCGAGGAACCGCAGCGACGGCGGCGTTGTGCGTGTGCGGCAACCGTCGCGGGCGCAGCAGAAGCTGAAGCGCCAATCATGCTCCTCGCCGAGCCCGGCCGGACGGCCACGGGGCTTGCGGCGATACTGGGCGGAATGCAGAACGCCGCCGCACAGCGGGCATCGTCCCCGCCGCGCAGCAATCGCGATGTCCTGATCAAAGACGAGAAGCAGCTCATGGAATGTGGCGTCGGCCAGCAGGGTTGAATACAACGGAGGCGTCCTTCTCAACTCGAGGTCATTGACCGCGATGGCCAAACCTGGACGCAATGATCCGTGCCCCTGCGGCAGTGGCAACAAGTACAAGAAGTGCTGCCTTCCCAACGAGGAAGGGGTCGAACGCGAGCAGCTTGCCAAGGTCGAAGCGCGGCGCGCCGAAAACGCCGCCGCTCATCGTTCGCCGCCGCTTCGTGACGTGAAAGCCGCCATCGCGGCGATTCTCTCCAGCGCCGAGGACGCCGATGAGGACGAACTGACCATTGCGTCCAACGCCGCCGCCGACCTCGTCCGCGCCGGCAAGCTCGATGAGGCCGAGCAGGCTGCCCGCGACCTCCAGGCGCGGTTCCCCAAAGTCCACGACGGCTACGACCGCCTCGGCATGGTGCATGAGGCCCGCGGTGAGAACCGACAGGCCGCCGACTGCTATCGGAAGGTGATCGCGCTCGTCAGGGAGCACCCCGACGACTACGACCCCGACTTCGAGGACGTGTTCGTCAAACTCGTCAGCCGGCTCGATCCGCCCGGCGCCGCCTGACCGAGCCCACTTCGCTTGCGCTCCATGAGGCCCCTAAACCAGACACCATCCCAAACCCAGCCTTGAGTCCCCCCGGACCCACCTCAAATTCCGGCCGCAGTGTTAGTCGGCCTCGATATTCGGCGGGTGAAAAACGACCTGAATGTTCCCATATATGACCTGCGCATGTGTGGTCGTGTCATTCAATCATCGGGCCCTCTCAGCTACGCAATCGTCGACGGACTCGACCTGCGCGACAGCCGCCTGTCGAACTATCCGCGGCGATGGAATGGCGCGCCGAGCCAGGAGTTGCTGGTCATCCGCGAAAATCACAGGACCGGCGAGCGCTCGCTCGATCTTCTGAGATGGGGCCTGATTCCGCATTGGTGCCAAGACCCAACAGGCGGCCG
>DATJYA010000033.1:0-4752 GCA_035499835.1 Pseudolabrys sp. | reverse complement strand
CGAAAACTACTTCCGCCACGCCGTCGAATTGCACCCGCGCGACGCCGAGGCATGGCTCGGGCTTGCCGCCTCTTGCGACCGGCTGCGCCGTTTCGATCTGGCGGACCGCGCCTATGCCCAGGCGATCAGGATCGTTGGGCCCGTCCCTGAGATTCTGAACAACCAGGGCTATTCCTATATGCTGCGCGGCGATTACGCGCGTGCGCGCGACACTCTGAAGGCGGCGCAGCGCAAGGACCCCGCCAACAAATACGTGCAGAGCAACCTGCGGCTTCTCGACGAAAGCATCCGCACCGGCAAAGCCATTGAATAGCGCGGAATCCGCTCCCATCTGGCCCATGGTAAAAGGCAGTTCGGTCGTCGATTCGGGCAGCATCCGAGAGGGGTTTGATCACCTGCGATGAATGCCTCCATGTTGCTCGCGCAACCGTCGTTGCCCCGCTTCGTGATGTGCCGCCCGCAATATTTTGCGGTCACCTACAGCATCAATCCCTGGATGGACCCTAAATCATGGGCCGATAGTGGCTCGGCGCTGCAGGCGACGGCCGTGCGGCAATGGGTGGGTCTTCACCGCGCCTTGCTCGCGAACGGCGCCGTCATCGAAACGATCGATCCGGAACCCGATCTTCCCGATCTCGTCTTCACCGCCAACGCCGCAGTGGTGCTTGACCGCAAGGCGCTGCTGGCGCGTTTCTTCCATCCCGAGCGCCAGCGTGAACAGCCGGTGCTGACGGCCGTATTCCGCGCGTTGCAGGCGCGCGGGCTCATTGACGAGGTTGTGGAAATGCCGCCGGGCGTGGCGCTCGAAGGTGCCGGTGATTGCATCTGGGATCGGCAGCGTCGGCAGTTCTGGATGGGCTGCGGGTACCGCTCCGACATCGCCGCCGGCAAAGTCATCGAGGAGCAGTTCGGCGCGCGCTGCATCCCGCTCGCCCTCGCCGATCCGAACTTCTATCATCTCGATACGGCGTTTTGCGTGCTTGCGCGCGGCGACGTACTCTACTTTCCCAGCGCCTTTAGCCCAGCCGCGCTCGAAGCAATCCACGAGCATGTGAGGCCGGAGCAGCGTATCGCTCTTGACGGCGCCGACGCCGCGCGATTTGCCGCCAACGCAGTCGGCATTGGCCGGACCGTGGTGCTGTCGAGCTGCAGCGTCGCGCTCCGCCGCCGATTGGAGGATCGCGGCTAT
This sequence comes from Pseudolabrys sp., assembly GCA_035499835.1. Classification (GTDB taxonomy): domain Bacteria; phylum Pseudomonadota; class Alphaproteobacteria; order Rhizobiales; family Xanthobacteraceae; genus Pseudolabrys. The sequence goes on along the minus strand of DATJYA010000033.1, from coordinate 3,563 downwards.
AAGGTCGTAAAGACCCCATTGCACGCCTTCCTGCGCAGCGGCGGATCGGCCTGCTGTTTGACTCTTCGCCTCGATCATCAAAGCAGCGCCGCCAAGGCCGCCGTGGAACCCTTGGCCCAACGGGCCGTCGGGGGCACCAGGGCCGTTAGTTAAGCAATATCATATACTTATAAGGAGGCCGCCGAGCGTTTACCCGGCATCAACAAGGATCGCCCACTTTGTCTCAATGAAACCGGGACATCGGGCGGTCATCATCGGCGCCGTACTCGGCGCTTTGGCGCTCGCCGGCGCCGGGCTGTCGCTGTCGGCCGATGCGCCGCCGGACAGGGCCGCCTGGAAGGCAAAATTCCAGCGCCCGGCCGAAATCCCATTTCCCGAAGGCGATGCTTACTCGGAGGCCAAGGCCAAACTTGGCCGCATGTTGTTCTTCGATCCCATTCTCTCCGGCTCGAAGACGCATTCATGCTCGAGCTGCCATAACCCGGGCCTGTCCTGGGGCGACGGCTTGCCGCGCGCCGTCGGTGAAAAGACGCTGCTTTTGCGCGCGCCCACACTGCTCAACGTTGCCTGGACGCCGAAGCTCGGCTGGGACGGGCACTTCCGCGATCTCGAAGCAGTCGCCTTCGGGCCGATCACGACGCCGGGCAATATGAACATGCCGGAGAAGGACCTTATCGAGCGCCTCTCGGCGATCCCCGGCTATGTCGACGCCTTTGATGCCGCCTTCGGCGAAGGCGACATTACCAAGCGCAAGGTGGAGCTGGCGCTGGCGACCTATGAGCGCATGATCGTATCGGGCGAGGCGCCGTTCGACCGCTGGATCAGGGGCGACGAGGCCGCTGTCAGCCCGGCGGCAAAGCACGGATTCGATCTGTTCGTCGGCAAGGCGCACTGCGCTTCGTGCCATAGCGGTTGGGCCTTCACTGATGCGTCATTTCACGACATCGGCACGGCAAAAGGCGCCGATATTGGCCGCGGGCGTCTGTTCCCGACCTCCGTTAAGCTGCGCTACGCCTTCAAGACGCCAACGCTGCGCGACGTCGCGCGCCGCGCGCCTTACATGCATGACGGTTCGGTGCCGACGCTCGATGCGGTCATCGACCTTTATAATCGCGGCGGAATCGATCGACCGAGCCGATCCGAACTGATCATGCCGCTGGATTTGAGTTCCGGCGAGAAGGCCGATCTGATCGCCTTCCTGCAAACGCTAAATTCCGCGCCGCAGCCGGTTCCATTTCCGACATTGCCGCGCTAGGCGCAAAAATAGCCCGACTTCCTAGAGAACGACCGGCAGGCCCGAGCCGAGGAGCGCAAAGCCGCCGATGAGCAGCGCGCCGGCGCTCATTTCCAGCGTCTCAACGTGCGCGGGGAAGCGGTCAGCAACATAGGCCACCGCCGCGCCCAGTAAGACGCTGATCACGCTTGCCGCGGCCAGCATGGAACTCTCCTGGCATTTCCGGTGTGCCCGCGTCCCTGGATAGAGGTCAATGCTTACCAACGGCTTTGCTTTGCCGCGGCATGCAGGTGCACGTGGCCGCTCCCCGCGTCAAAGGTTAACCAAAACCTAATTTTTCGGCGCAGCGTCACCAATTTCCTAACAAATGTGGTAAAGCGCTATCGATCCAGCGACCTGCGTGCGGCGGCGGAAGCAGGTCTCTTAAGTGGCGTAGGAGGCCTGTGAATGAGCCGGCTGCAGAATTTGCTGCCGCGTGCGGCGGCATTTCCGCTCGCGTTTGTGGTTAACGCGTTGCTCGCCGCGACGGCGAGCGCCCATGTGAAATGGTTTTGCGCATACAACGTTGCGGGCCAGCCTGCCGGTCTTGAAAACGTCCTTTGCCCTGACTTCGAGACGCTGGTCGGGCTTTCGATTCTCGCGCTGATGACCGGAGCGCTGGTCGAGGGTACGACGCTCGGAGCGGCGATAGTCCGTGCCATCGACCGCGTGACGCGGTTTGTGCGCAACAATACCGAGGCGATGTTCCGCACCAGCACCGCCTTCTTTTTCATCTCGATCTGGGCCTATGGCGGCATCCTGCTGACGCCCGAGCTGAAGACGGATTCCGCTGTAATAGCGGCGATCCAGCTCGGCATTGCCACCGGCATGGTGTCGCGGCGGACCATGCCACTTTCGGCCGCTGGCATCGCGGTTATTTTCGCGGTTGCCGTCTGGCAATACGGCATTTTCCACCTCGCGGACTATCCAATCTTCCTCGGCGTTGCCGCCTACCTGGCACTGGCCGGGCTGCAGCGCGATTTTTTCGGCATGCATCGCCTCGACATCGTGCGCTGGAGTGCCGGCATCACCTTGATGTGGGCATCCATCGAAAAATGGGCTTACCCGGAGTGGTCCTACCCGCTCTTCATTCAGCACCCCGGTATGGCCTTGGGGTTCACGCCGGATTTTTACATGCGCGCTGCCGGCGCCGTTGAATTCGCGCTGGCGTTTTCACTGATGTGGACGCCCCTGGTGCGGCGCGTCGGCGCCATCATGCTGTCGGCGATGTTCATCAGCGCGGTGGCGCCGTTCGGCAAAATCGACCTGATCGGGCATACCCTGATCGTCGTCGTCTTGCTTGCGATTGTCGCTGACGATCGGGCCAGGGCGCCGCTGCCGCGGCACCAGTGGCTGATCCCGGTCGCCTATGCCGCGTCGCTTGCAGGATTTCTTGCGGCCTATTACGAGGCGCACGCACTTCTGTTCGGCACCTCGCTGACCTGAGGCGACGATAGAGCTATTGGACGTGAACGGTCAGTTTCATTTTCGGGTGGATCGCGCAAAGCACATCGAATGTGCCGGCCACCGAGAACGTGATGTCCGTCTTGCTGCCCGGCTCCTGATCGCCTGAGTCGAATTTAAAGGTGTCGGAATCGACATAAGCATGGTGCCGCAGGTCGGCGTCATCGTTCACAATTGTCACCACTTCGCCGCGCTTGATAGCCATCTCGCCGGGGTGGAACTCACGCCCCTTTTGCGAGACGATATAAGGGGCCCCGGCGATGCCCACGAAGGTGCCCGTAACGACCAGAATCGCGGTTGCCGCCAGAATTGCCGCTGCAATCTTCGCTGCTTTCGCCAAGCCGCACTTCCGCATCGTTATTCCTTTATCGACTAATCGGATCGATGAAGTGGCCCCCGGTTGTTCGCCGCTGCCGCTGCCAGCGTCGCGCTATGCGGTTAAGGCGCCGTTAACGAAGCGCGCAGGATTGGATGGTTTGCTCAAACCGCTTTAACGGACGCCCGTTACGCCTCGCAAGGTCAGAAGCCAGGCGTACGAATGCCGCAAAGCAAGTCAAACAGCGCCGATTTCGTATCGCAATTGCGCCGCGCGGCGTCGCAGATCGCCTTGTTCTGCATGACCATCCGCGGGCGCATCCTGATCGCATTCCTGGTCATGAGCATGATCACGGCGGCGCTCGGCTTTTATGCGACGTTCGGGATCAAGGACGCCGGAATTCTGGTCGACAAGACGTTCGACGAATCGCTGATGTCGATCAATTATGCGCGCGCGGCGGCGGCGGATTTTGCCGCCATGCGCGCCGCATTCGCGCGCTTATGGATTGCC
>DATJYA010000032.1:0-8159 GCA_035499835.1 Pseudolabrys sp. | reverse complement strand
TTCCTTCATACCGCTCGCGGAATCGAGCGGGCTTATACTCGACATGACGCGGGATCTGATGCGGCGCGTCTGCGCCGAGGCCGGCCCGGCCATCGGCCGCCGTCCGGGGCTGAAGATCTCGTTCAATTTCGCCGGCAAGCTTTTTGCCGACGAGATCATCGTCAAGGACGTGCGCAATATCTTTTCCGCCTCGTCGATCCATCTGTCGCAGGTCGTGCTGGAAGTGACCGAGCGCGACCAGGTCGAAAACCTCACAGAGACGCGGCGGATCATCGCGGCGCTGCAGGGGCTCGGCGTGCGCATCGCCATCGACGACGTCGGCACCGGCCACAGCGGGTTGTCTTACATGCTCAAACTCGGCGTCGACATCATCAAGATCGACAAGATGTTCGTCGACGCCATCGGCACCGACCGCAATTCGACCACCATCGTCGAGACGCTGGTCGATCTCGCGCACAACATGCGCATGGACGTGGTCGCCGAAGGCGTGGAAAATTTCGAGCAGGTCATGCATCTGCGCGAGCTCGGGATCCGCTCGGCGCAGGGCTACGTCTTCGCGCCGCCGCTGCCGGGCAGCGCCTTCCTGCAACTGGTCGAGTCGCTCGATCCGCTGCCGACGCAGGTCGCCGAAGAAAAAGTGGCCGGCGCCGCCCGGCGCTACATCTCCGCGCGCACCCGCTTTGACGCCGCCTGACGGCCCCTGCCGTCCGCCATCGCCGGCATTGCGCGCATCTACCCCTCCGGGTTGCCTGTTCCGTTCGCGCAAAGCACATCAAGCGGTTCTGAAGCGATGACGACCGATGCCGTGCAAAAGCGAGACACCGTTGCCTGCGAAGCATCGCCGACGCATGTCGGCAATGAAATGCCGGTTGCTTATCGCCTCAAATACCGGCGATAGCGCGAAACAACATGAAAAGGATCGCGCCCCAGACAATAACGTTCCCCGTCCACACCATGGCGAACGAAGCTGTCTCTGATTTGCGCAATCCTTGCACGCGCAACCCCTCCTGACGGGTAGCCTGCTTAGGCAGTCTATCACGGCGCGCAACCTCATCGCCGTAGGGGCGGACGTCGAGCATCGCCTGATGATGACAGCGCTCGCAAGTTACCGTGGGCCGAATTAATCCAGCAATATCAATGAAAATGGGCGGCCGAGCAGGCCGCCCAAGTCTGAACGCCACGCGGGAGGAACCTCGGCTTGCAGCCGGCCTATCGATTCCGCCAGCCGCATGTGAAAAGGTCAGTCGCACTGCGACACCGGCGCGCTGATTCGTCAATGCAATGTCTATCGCTTTTATGACAAGGCACGGCGCGCGTGTCCCGGCGGCAACAAATTTCGCTGCGCCCTAGTCGCCGGCGAGCTCGGTTTCGATCGCGGCGATGACTTTCGGATCGGTCGGTTCAACCGCCGAGGTAAAGGCCGCCTTCAGATGGCCGTCGCGGCTGATCAGGTATTTGTGGAAATTCCAGCGTGGCGCCTCGAACGGCGCTTCCTGCGCCGCCCATTTGTAGAACGGATGGGCGTCGGCGCCTTTCACGGCAATCTTTTCGGTGAGCGGGAAGGTGACATGATACTCCCCTTGCGCGGTCGCGTGGATGTCGCTGGCGCCGCCCGGTTCCTGGCTGCCGAAGTCATTGGAGGGAGCGCCGATAATCATCAGGCCGCGATCGTGATAGCGCGTCCACAACGCCTGCAGGCCGGCATATTGCGGCGTGTAGCCGCACAGCGAAGCGGTGTTCACGATCAGGATGGGATGTCCGGTATAGGCCGAGAGCAGGATTTCCCCGCCGTCCAAGCCTTTGAAAGTGAAAGCATAAGCGGTGACGCGGCTGCTCATGGCGGTTGCCCGCGCCCAGCGCGGGTAAAGCGCTGGCACGGCCAAGGCGCCGAGCGCGAGAATTTGCCTGCGGTCCAGCATTGCATGAGAATTATATCCCGCATCGCCATGATTTCGCTTCAGATAATTGTGAAGTGCGCGTTTGCCCGCCGTTCGCTATAGCGCGGCAGGGGGGGCAGAACAGGAAGCAGAAATTGCAGCTCCGCCAGCCTGAGCAGCATGGCATGCGGTCCGCCGCGCGTGCCGCCTTGATCGATACCGCCCGTTACGCGCCCTATGTGCTGTCCATCGTCCGCATCGTCGTCGCCCTGCTGTTCTTCGAGCACGGCCTGGCGAAGATCTTCGGCTTTCCGCAGGGCCCCGCGCTGCCGTTCGATTTCAGCCTGCACTGGTTTTCCGGCGTCATCGAGTTTGCCGGCGGCGCGCTGCTGACGATCGGTCTGTTCTCGCGCTTTGCCGCTTTCATCGTGTCGGGCGAGATGGCGTTCGCCTACTTCATGAGCCACGCGCTGCACAGCTTTTTCCCGCTGCTCAACCACGGCGATGGCGCGGTTCTTTATTGCTTCATCTTCCTTTACCTCGCTTTCGCCGGCCCGGGCCCGTGGAGCGTCGACGCGCTGATCCGGCGCAAGAGCTGAGCGGGCCGGGTGATGCCGCGCCCCTGTCCCCACCGTAATACCGTCCGTGACGTGACGCCGAGCGCGCTCGGCTGCGAGGAATGCCTCAAGATCGGAAGTCCGTGGGTGCATCTGCGGCTATGCCGCACCTGCGGGCATGTCGGCTGCTGCGACGATTCACCGAACCGCCACGCGTCCAGGCATTTCCGCGCCACCGGTCATCCGATCATCGAGGGCTACGATCCGCCGGAGGGCTGGGGCTGGTGCTATATCGACGAGGAGTTCGTCGAGCTCGGCCACGCCACGCCGCAGCGCGGGCCGATTCCGAAATTCGTCTGAGCAGGCGCAAGATTCAAGCCGCGTCGCGGAAACGCACCATCGTCTCGAATTCGTAGCCGCAGTCCTCGCACATCCACAGATGGCGCAGACGGCGTTCATCGACGAATTCGGACCATTCCGGAACGAAGAGCCGCTCGCCGCATTGCGCGCATTCGACAATAGGGCGCGGCGGAATTTTCCGGGAGCCGCTGGTTCGCACATCCATCGCGAATTTCCTCCGGTTTTTATTAGCCTCCCTTGCCTCCGCGAAGCTCATAGCGCGTGCGCCCGGTTCGCTGAAGCAGCGACGCTGACTTAAGGACAAAAAATTCGGTGAGGACGCGCGTAAGTTTGACGCAAATGTGTCGCAAAAAAATTTTGCGCGACTCGCTGTCCTGCACTGCAATATGACGGAACCGGTAGGTGAGTAGGCCGCTCCTGCGATTTGAAACAATTTTGACGAATGCAGGGTGCGGTGAAACCTTCACCCGCGCCGCGGAGACGGACGACATGCCCAAGCGCAGCGCCGGCATCTTGATGTGGAAGCGCGATGGCGGCTTGCGCCTGTTGCTGGTGCATCCGGGTGGGCCCTATTGGATCAACAAAGACGCGGGCGCCTGGTCGATCCCCAAGGGCGAATATGAAGAGGGCGAGGACGCGCTCGCGGCGGCGCGGCGCGAATTCGCCGAAGAATTGGGCGAGGAACCCAGGGGCGAGGCGACGCCGCTGGGCGAGATCAGGCAGAAGGCGGGCAAGCGCGTGACCGGGTTTGCGCTGCAAGGCGACTTCGACGTAGCGGCGGTGTCGTCGAACACAATCGAGATCGAGTGGCCGCCGCGCAGCGGGCGCAAGGCGCGCTTTCCGGAGGTCGACCGCGCGCAATGGTTCACGGTCGAGGAGGCGCGGGCCAAGATCAATCCGGCTCAGCAGGAATTGATCGCGCGGCTCATTCACGCTGTCGGCGAAATCGGTTAATTGAAAGCAGCCAGCCGGGCTACCCAAGGGGTTGCTATGGTCGAGAAGGTCCTCGTCAAGCCGCGCACCAAGGTCAAGACCAAGGTCGAAAAGCCGCCGCTGTGGAAGGTGATCCTGCTCAACGACGATTTCACCCCGCGCGAATTCGTCGTGCAGGTGCTCAAGGCCGTGTTCCGCATGAACGAGGATCAGGCCTACCGGGTGATGATGACCGCGCACCAGAAGGGCGCCTGCGTCATCGCCGTCTATACCAGGGACGTCGCCGACACCAAGGCCAAGGAGGCGACCGAACTCGGCAAGAGACAAGGCTATCCGCTGTATTTCACGACGGAGAAGGAAGAGTAGGACGCGTCAGCGCCAGCAGCACAAAGCCGATCAGCGGCACGCCGATATCGGTATAGAGCACCACGCCGGCATTGCCGGGGGCGAAATTGTGCACGGTCAGCATCTGGTAGACGTGGCCAACGGCGGCGCCGAGCAGGAACGCCGACGGGCCGACCACCGCACCGATGCGCAGGCCATAGCTGCCCTTGAAGGCGAGGAAGGCGACCAGCGCAAAGCCCAGACTCGCCGTGCCGACTTCGGTTTCGAACGGGCTCGGGGCCCAGCCGATGAATTTCGACGCCGTCTCCTGAAAAAAGACGTGCATGACGAAATTGTAGAGAAAGGAAAAGCCGATCGCGCACAGCAGGTAATAGGCGAACATGGTTTCGGCGACCGATGACCGATTCCGGCGCATCAGCGCGATGCCGGCGGCGACGAAACCGAGAACGAGGAAACTGAGCGAATAATTCGACAGCGCGAACCCGATGATGCTGCGCATGAGACCCTTTCGAAGTGCAGTGGTTTGGTTCGGCTATTGGCCGCAGTTCCAGAACGGCCCGATCGGCGTCTGCGTGTAGCAGGGGCCGAAGCCGCCGCCGTTCCAGCGCCCGCGATAGTAGCGCGGCCAGGCCGGGCCGTAATACCGCGGGCCGTACAGGTCGTAATAATGTTCGGCGCGGTCGCGCGCGACCACCGGGGGCGGGCGATAGCCGGGCAGGAAGCCGTAGCCGTGCCAGTGGTGGGTCACGTGATGCTTTTTGTGCACGGTTTCCGCCGGCGCCGCGGCGGCCGCCAGCATCAGGCCGGCGGCGATGGCAAGGACAGCAGACAGTTTCCGTGGCATTGATGGTCTTTGGCAGCGAACGGGCGCAAGCGCTTTCCGCAAGCTGGCGGCCTGTTTCGTGGTAAAACTGAGCCACGCCGGGGTCCAGCAAAAAAGCAGCAACAAGGGGGAGATAAATGCCGCAGCGCGTCCTGATTACCGCCGGCGCGGCCGGCATCGGGCGGGAATTCGCCCGCGCCTTCGCCGCGCAGGGCGCCAGGATCTACATCTGCGACATCGACGAGGCCGCGCTGGCGGCGCTGGCGAAGGAAATTCCGGGGCTCGTCGCGCGCCGCTGCGACATGGCGAGGCGCGCCGAGATCGAGCGCATGGTGCCGGAGGCGATTGCCGCGCTCGGCGGGCTTGACGTGCTCATCAACAATGCCGGCGTCGCGGGGCTGACGCTGCCGGTCGAGCAATACCCGCCGGACGACTGGGACAAGGTGGTCGCCATCAACCTCACCGGCATGTTCGACGTCACGCGCCTCGCCATCCCCGCGCTGAAAGAATCGAAGGCCGGCGTCATCATCAACATGTCCTCGATTGCCGGGCGCTACGGCTTTGCCAACCGCTCGCCCTACGCCGCCACCAAGTGGGCGGTGATCGGCTTCACCAAGACGCTGGCGATGGAGCTCGGCAGTCACGGCGTCCGCGCCAACGCCATTGCGCCGGGCGCGGTCGAAGGCGACCGCATCCAGCGCGTGTTCGCCGGCCGCGCGCAATTGTCCGGGCGCAGCATGGCGGAGGTGAAGAGCGAAGCCTTTGCCGCGCAGTCGATCGACGGCTTCATCGATCCGAAAGACATCGCCCAGCTCGCCGTGTTCCTGGCGTCGCCGGCGGCGAAGTCGATCTCCGGCCAGGTGCTGCCGATCGACAACGACCGCCAGCGCGCGTGAAGCGCCGCGGCTACGGGCAGGGGTGGCGGTAGCCGTCGAGGCCGAGGAAGGTGCCGCTTGCCGGATCGTAGGAGCGGTAGCGCCGCGCGCACCAGGCCACTGCGTCCGGCGGCGGGGGCGGCGGCGCCGCTTCGGCGACGGCGCAATAGCGCGGCGCCACTACGACATAGCTGCCGTCGGGCTGCTGCACGTAGCAACCGTTGTCGTAATACCAGTAGTCGCCGCGGCGCTGGCCCTGCGAGGCGATGACGGCGCCGGTGGTGGCGCCGATCACGGCGCCGATCGCCGCGCCGCGGCCGCCGCCCGCCGCGCCGCCGATGATGGCGCCGAGGCCGCCGCCGATGATGGCGCCGCCGAGCGGGTTCTGCGCCTGCGCGCTTTGCCCCGTCATGAGCAGCGCGAGCCCGATGAGGGCAGCGGGAATGAATTTGAGGATCATGACTGTCGCCTCCTTATGCACCGGGCGCCAATCCGGCCCGCGGGCGCCGGCCATAGCGTTGACCCAGATCAAGGGGTCTTTCAAGGGGTGAGCGCGGTGTTCTCTCTTGCCCTCTCCCACCCGGACGGCGCGAAGCGCCGATCCGGGTGGGAGAGAGAAAGTGTGGGTAAGGCTTGCGTCGTGTTTCACAATTGGCTCACCCGCGGGCCGCGGCGGCGCGGCGAGGTGCGCGTCACCGGCGGCGGCGATGGTTCTGCAATCGTGAATTGCGCCGGTTCGGTCTTCCGTTCCTGCCCGCGGAAGCGGGCATCCAGTTCCTTGGCAACGAACCGGGTCTCCGCTTTCGCGGGGACGAACGGAGAATTTGACTGAGCGCGTGCGGCCTCGGATTCTCTGGCCCGCCGGTGCGCGGCCATGTTCGCCTGAGCGGCGGCGATCGCCTCGGGCAGGGTCATGCCGTCGCGCTGCGCTGCGAAGATTTTCTGCAGCAGCGCCTTGAACTCCGGCGGCACCACCGGCCGCCAGCGCTCGTGAAGGCAGCGGGCAACCTCGCCGCGGCAGGCCTTTTGCCGGCGGCATAATTTGACCGGGCAGATGCGCCACAGGCGCACGGCGGAAAACAGCGTGCGCTGCGCCTGCGCCTCGGCGCATTTGAATTTTGATTCTGTGAGATTTTTTGTCTTTTTTCTCGAGAAAAAGCTGTGAGAAAAGTTCGTAAACTTCGGGACTCGATCAATCCAAACGGAGTCTTGGATAAAAAAGGGGCGGCCTTCCGGCCGCCCTTTGAAGTCGTGGATGGCCGGGACAAGCCCGGCCATGACGAGTGAAAAAAATCACATCCTCTTCTTCGCCTTGCCGACCTTTACCGGCTTCTCCGCCGCGGCCTTGCGGTCGGCTTCTTCCTTGGCGAGGCGCAGCGCGCGCAGCTTCTCGGTCTTGGCGCGCTCGGCGGCGCCAGCGGCCACGTACTCGGCGGTCGCCTTGGCGCCCTCGCGCTGCTGCGCCTCTTTTTTATGGAACGCGGCCTGCGCGCGCTCCATGTCCTTCGGGTTTTTCGAGCTGCTCACGAGGCGCCTATTCGGTTTGTCATGCCCGGCCTTGTGCCGAGTATCCACGCCTTGGGCGATATAAAGCGAAGGCGTGGATGGCCGGGACGAGCCCGGCCATGACGGTGACGAGACCGCATCATGAACACCCCGTCGTACTCCCGCAGGTGTCGCATTTCATGCAGGTGCCGTTTCTCACCAGCGTAAAGTTGCCGCATTCGCCGCAGGCCTCGCCCTCGTAGCCCTTGGCGCGGGCCTCGGCGCGCTTCTCGGACGCCGCGAGCCTGGCGTGGGCGCGGGCGTCGGCCGCGTTCTGCACCTCGAGCTGCTGCGCCGGCGAGAGCTTGGCTTCCGGCTCGGCTTTGAGCGCGGTGGCGGCGCCGGCGAAGGCGGTGACGTTGCTCACCCCACCCCGGCCGGCTTCGCCGGTCGACCCTCCCCCTGCAGGGGAGGGTGAAGACATCGCCGCGGCACTGCTGGTACCGCTCACCACCTGCAGCCGGTCAGTGCGCGAGCGCGTCAGGCCCTTGGAGACGTAGTTGGTGGCGGGCGCCGGCTTGCCTTCCTCGACGCCCTTGCCGAGCGCGTCGAAGCCGCCGGCTTCGCCCGGATCGACATGGGCGAGATCGAAGCGCTCGAGATAGGAGACGGCGAGCTCGCGGAACACATAGTCGAGGATCGAGGTCGCGTATTTGATCGAGTCGTTGCCCTGCACCGGGCCCTGCGGCTCGAAGCGGGTGAAGGTGAAGGCGTCGACATATTCCTCGAGCGGCACGCCGTATTGCAGGCCGAGCGAGATGGCGATGGCGAAATTATTCAGCAGGCTGCGCAAAGCCGCGCCTTCCTTGTGCATGTCGACGAAGATCTCGCCGAGCCGGCCGTC
>DATJYA010000031.1:0-3664 GCA_035499835.1 Pseudolabrys sp. | reverse complement strand
CGGCGAATACGCCATCCACGGCACCAACGATCCGCGCTCGATCGGCGGCTTCGTCTCCTACGGCTGCATCCGCATGTACAACGACGATATCCGCGCGCTCTACCGGCTGGTCGATGTCGGCACGCCGGTGATCGTGGAGCGCTAACGCGGGACAACTCCGCGCTCAGCCGCACCAGCTTTCGCGCCGGCCGCCGGAATAGGCGCGCGCAAATCCACCTTGCAGCATGGCCGCGGAAACGTCCGCAGTCCTTGCGGTGGAGACGTCGGCATCGACGCGCCCGCCGTATTTGTCCTGGGCAACACCGGAGACGCCGACCGCGCCCTCGGCCAGAATGTGCGCCAGCGCCTCGCGCGCCGCGATGGCCTTGCCGCGCTCTTCGTCGCAGCGCGCGTGCAGCTCGGCGGCGTCGATGCCGCGCAGACGGATCCGCGTGGTCACGTCCATGCCCGGCCAGATGCGCACCCGGGCCTCGAAGGTGTCGCCGTCGATGACCCGCAGCACCTCGGCCGGATGACCGTCGCGTAACGCGGCCCGCGGGGGTGGCGCATAAGCCGGCGCCGCCCCGCCGCCCACAGGCGCTGGCGCGAATACCGCGCCGGCGGTGAGGCCCGCGGCAAAGCAGGCGGCCGCCAGCAGCAGGGCGCCGCCGCGCGCAGGGGTGACCGCTCTGGCGACTGTGAACATAATCCTAGAATAGGCGGATATGCCCGATTCGCGCAAGCGCAATCGTGGGTTGCTGTGTGAATTTTTCTACAACCGGGCACGCAAGCGAAGCTGTGTGTCAATTACGTTTTTTGCCGGCCGGTTCGCGAGACGGACACAATTCGTGGCAATGATTCCTTCCATGGCGCGAGCGCGCACCTCCCCGCAGCCGGATGTCCCGGGCCTCGCCGCCCGGCGCATTGCCGCCGACATTCTTGAGGGCGTGCTGCGGCGGAAAATCGCGCTCGACGAGCAGCTCTCCGGCAAAAGCGCGCATGCCGGCCTCGCGGCGCTTGCCGACCGCGACCGCGCGCTCATGCGCCGCCTCGCCGCCACGGTGTTGCGCCGTCTCGGCACGCTGCGGCACATCGTCGGCGGTTTTCTCGACAAGGGATTCCCACCAGACGCGCCGCGCACCGAAACCATCTTGCTGCTCGGGGCGGCGCAGATCCTCTGGCTCGACGTTCCCGACCACGCCGCGGTCGATCTCTCGGTGCGGCTGGCGCAGACCGATCGGCGCAGCGCCCGCTATGCCGGCCTGGTCAATGCGGTGCTGCGGCGCGTGGCGCAAAACCGCGAGGCAAGCCTCAGCCCCGCGACCGTGCTCGACACGCCGGCATGGTTGCTCGCGCGCTGGACGAAAACCTACGGACGCGATGCGGCACGCGCGATCGCCGAAGCCAATGGCCACGAGCCGGCGCTCGATCTCACCGTCAAGAACGATGCCGCCGAATGGGCCGAACACCTGCATGGCCGCGTGCTGCCGACCGGAACGGTGCGCACGCTGGCGCATGGCGCCATTTCGCTGCTGCCCGGTTTTGCCGAAGGCGCCTGGTGGGTGCAGGACGCGGCCGCCGCATTGCCGGCGCATCTCTTCGGCGATCTCAACGGCAAACGCGTGGCCGATCTATGCGCGGCGCCTGGGGGCAAGACGGCGCAGCTCGCTTTCGCTGGCGCCGATGTCACCGCCGTCGACCGCTCGGCCGGACGGCTGATGCGCCTCAGCGAAAATCTCGCGCGGCTGTCGCTGAAAGCGGAGGTCATCGCCACCGATGCGCTGGAATGGCAAAGCGATCCGTTCGACGCCGTGCTGCTCGATGCGCCCTGCTCCTCCACCGGCACCATCCGCCGACATCCCGACGTGCCCTGGCTCAAGGGCGAGGCCGATCTCACGATTCTTGCTTCGCTGCAGCAGCGGCTGCTCGACCGCGCCGTCGAACTGCTCAAGCCCGGCGGCACGCTCGTCTATTGCGTCTGCTCGCTGGAGCCCGAGGAGGCCGAGCAGCAGGTCGCGGCGCTGATCGCGCGCGAGCCCCGCGTCAAACGCCAACCGATCACGGCCGCGGATGTGTTCGGCTGCGCCGAGTTCGTCAGCGCCGAGGGCGACCTGCGCACCCTGCCGATGCAATTGCCCGACCCCGATCCGCGCTGGGGCGGGCTGGACGGCTTTTACGCCGCCCGGCTGATCCGCCATTAATCGTTTTTTTGCTTTGATTTCAAACATATTGGCCCCCCGGCGGGGCTTCGCTATCTTGTCCTCGATTGGGGAGAATCGGGCGCTACAGGGGACGAGCCGCTCAATGACGCGGGTTTCGGTCGCGGAGCGATTAAGGCTCTCCGTGCTCATCGAGCGCCGCGCATTTCGCAGCCTCGTCGGCCGGATCAATGCGCATCCGTTGATGCGCTGGCGCTACACCTCGGCCACCACCGACCGCCTTGTCATCGCGCCGCAGGATCTGCGCACTGCCGACGCCACCCGCGCCAGCGAAATCTACGGCGGCCGCTTCGCCTTCGCCGGCAAGGTGGTGATCTGCGACCGCCGCTCGCCATTCGAAATGATGCCGCCGTCCGACGAATGGGCGGTGATGCTTTTGAGCTTTTCCTGGCTGCGGCATCTGCGCGCCGCCGACAGCGCGATCACCCGCGCCAATGCCCGCTCACTGATCGACGACTGGATCAATGTCCAGGGCCGCTGGCATCCGCTCGGCTGGCGCACCGATATTCTCTCGCGCCGCATCCTGTTCTGGCTGTGCCAGGCGCCGTTCGTGCTGCAGGACGCCGACGTGCGCTTCTACCGCCGCTTCACCCGCAGCCTGTCGCGACAGGTGCGCTACCTGCGCCGCACCCTCAATCAATCGCGCGACGGGCTGCCGCGGCTGCAGGCGGTGGTCACGCTGACTTACGCCGCGCTTTGCCTGGAAGGCCAGTCCGGCAGCCTGCGCGTGAGCGCGCGCAAGCTGGTCGAGGAGCTGGGGCGGCAGATCCTGCCCGACGGCGGGCACGTCAGCCGCAATCCGGGCACGCTCATCGAATTGCTGATCGATCTGCTGCCGCTGCGCCAATTATTTTCGGCGCGCAATCTGCCGCCGCCGCTGGCGCTGAACAACGCCATCGACCGCATGATGCCGATGTTGCGCTTCTTCCGTCATGCCGACGGCAACTTCGCGCTGTTCAACGGCATGGGGCCGACGCCGGTCGATCTTCTGGCGACCGCGCTTGCCTATGACGACGCGCGCGGGGCGCCGGTGGCGAACGCCCCGCATTCCGGATACCAGCGCATCGATGCCGGGCAGACCACCCTGCTGATGGACACCGGCAAGCCGCCGCCGCTCGCCTTGAGCCAGGAGGCGCACGCCGGCTGTCTCGCTTTCGAACTGTCGTGGAATCTCAATCGCCTGGTGGTGAACTGCGGCATGCCGGCAGTGAACAAGGAGAGCTGGCGGCAGACGGCGCGGGCGACGCGCACGCATTCGACCGCGACGTTCAACGACACGTCATCCTGCCAGTTCTTCGAGTCGCGCAATTTCCGCGGCCTGTTATTTGGCACGCCGATCATCAGCGGACCGGGCAACGTGCCCGTGCTGCGCGAGGACACGGCCGACGGCGCCATTCTGCGCGTGTCGCACGATGGCTATGCGGGCCAATTCGGCGTGATCCACCACCGCGTGCTGCGGCTGAGCC
>DATJYA010000030.1:0-3544 GCA_035499835.1 Pseudolabrys sp. | reverse complement strand
GGCTCGGCCGGCGTGCAGAAGGGCGAGCTCGATCCCTTCGCCGTCGCCGCCATGGAGGAGATCGGCATCGACATCGCCCGCCACAAGCCGATGACCTTCGAGGAACTGGAAGACCTCGAAGGCCTCAATTTCGATCTGATCGTGACCTTGTCGCCGCCGGCGCATCACAAGGCGCTGGACCTGACGCGCACCATCGCCGCCGAGGTCGAATACTGGCCGACGGTCGATCCGACTGGAACGGAAGGCAGCCGCGAGCAGCGGCTCAACGCCTATCGCGAGGTGCGCGACCAGTTACTGGCGCGCATCCGCGAGCGATTCGGCAGCAAGGCGACAGGCAACGAGTAAAAGCAGGGTGCGAAATCACCGGAAACACAGGCTCAGTTGTGAAACCCGGCGTGTTCCGCTAGTGACAGCCGATGTTTGCTTCGTTGCCCGTCCATAGGCTTTATCCAAGATGATCGGCCGGCCCAAATTCGTGCTTGCCTCCGGCTCGCCGCGCCGGCTTGCCCTCATCAACCAGGCCGGCATCGAGCCCGATGCGCTCAAGCCCGCCGACATCGACGAGGCCCCGCAGCGCGGCGAAATTCCCCGTGCCCATGCCAACCGGCTGGCGCACGCCAAGGCCGCGGCGGCGCTGGAAAACGTCAAGCTCGACGACGAGTTGCGCGGCGCCTACATCCTCGCTGCCGACACCGTGGTGGCGGTTGGCCGCCGCATTCTGCCCAAGGCGCAATTGCTCGACGAGGCGGCACAATGCCTGCGTCTGCTCTCCGGCCGCAATCACCGCGTCCACACCTCGATCTGCCTGGTGACGCCGAAAGAATCATTCCGCCAGCGGCTGGTGGAAACGCGAGTGCGCTTCAAGCGGCTGTCGGAAGAGGACATCGAGGCCTATCTTGCCTCCGGCGAGTGGCGCGGCAAGGCCGGGGGCTATGCGGCGCAAGGCATTGCCGGCACCTTCATCGTCAAGCTGGTCGGCTCCTATACGAATGTCGTCGGCCTGCCGCTCTACGAAACCATGACGCTGCTTGGCGGCGAGGGCTATCCGATCCGCTTCGGCTGGCTCAATGCGGGCGCGCAATAACGAGAGACCCGTCTCCCGCGCGATCGGCTATTGAGCCGGATTTCTGGTAAGATCGCGCGCAACAATAATTGAGGAAACTGTGCGGAGGGGGCCGCATGAATCTTGCGTCATGGCTCTACCGATCCGGCCTCAGTCACCCGGCGTTACCGGCGGCCGCGACCGGTCCGCGCGTGGTCGCGACCTATGGCGAGCTCGCGGCACGCGCCGCGCGGCTTGCTGGCGCCTTGCGCAACAGGCTGCATCTCATGCCCGGCGACCGTGTCGCCATCGCCGCCAAAAATTCGCAGCATTATCTCGAACTGCTTTACGGCATCTGGCACGCGGGGCTCGCCGCGGTGCCGGCCAATGCCAAGCTGCACGGCGCGGAGCTGGGTTTTATCCTCGAGCATTCCGGCGCCCGCGTGTGCTTCGCCTCGCCTGGCCTTGATGCAGAAATCGCGCCGCATGCCCCGCGCTCGCTCGAGCGCCTGATTGCGGTCGGCAGCAGGGATTACGAGGCGCTGTTTACCGCCGATGCGATCGACGTTGTGCCGCGGGCGCCGGATGATCTTGCCTGGCTGTTCTACACCTCCGGCACCACCGGGCGGCCGAAGGGCGCCATGCTCACGCACCGCAATCTGGTGGTAGCGAGCCAGGCCTATGCCGCCGAGGTCGATGCCATCGCGCCCGGCGACGCCATTCTGCACGCCGCGCCGATGAGCCACGGCTCCGGCGTCTATATCATGATGCATGTGGCCCGCCTCGGCGTGCAGGTCATTCCGGAAAGCGGCAGCTTCGAGCCCGAGGAAATCTTCGCGCTGTTCCGCGCCTGGCCGCGCGCCTCCATGTTCGCGGCGCCGACCATGATCAAGCGCCTCGTCGCCTGCCCGGCCGAGTGCCCGGCGGAGAATATCCGCACGCTGATCTGGGGCGGCGCGCCGATGTACGTAGAGGATGCGCTCGCCGCCCTCTACCGCTTTGGCTCGCGGCTGGCGCAGATCTACGGTCAGGGCGAAGCGCCGATGACCATCACCACCCTGTCGAAGCAGGACATCGGCGACCGCAATCATCCGCGCTGGCGCCAGCGCCTCGGCTCCGCCGGCATGCCGTATTCCGGCGTCGAGGTCATGGTCGCCGACGGCGACGACCGGCCGCTAGTGACCGGCGAGACAGGTGAAATCCTGGTGCGC
Organism: Pseudolabrys sp.; assembly: GCA_035499835.1. GTDB lineage: Bacteria > Pseudomonadota > Alphaproteobacteria > Rhizobiales > Xanthobacteraceae > Pseudolabrys. The sequence continues at coordinate 1,291 of DATJYA010000030.1, read as the reverse complement.
GGGGACGTGATCATGGCCGGCTACTGGCAAAACGAGGCGGCGAGCGCAGCCTCGCTGCGCGGCGGCTGGCTGCATACCGGCGACGTCGGCACTTTCGACGGCGAAGGCTATCTGCACCTCAAGGACCGTTCCAAGGACCTGATCATTTCCGGCGGCTCCAATATCTACCCGCGCGAGGTCGAGGAGGTGCTGCTCACTCATGGCGCGGTGCGCGAAGTCTCGGTCATCGGCCGCCCGGATCGCGAATGGGGCGAGGTGGTCGTCGCCTACGTGGTCGGCGAGGCGAGCCCGGCGGAGCTCGACGCGCTCTGTCTTGCCAATATCGCGCGCTTCAAGCGGCCGAAGGACTACGTCTTCGTCGATGCACTGCCGAAGAACAATTACGGCAAGATCCTGAAAACCGCGCTTCGCGAGCGCGACGCGCAGCGGATGGAAAAATCCGATGCCTGAGCGCCTGAAGAACAAGGTCGCGCTCATCGTCGGCGCCGGCTCGATCGGCCCGGGCTGGGGCAACGGCAAGGCCGCCGCGGTTGCCTGCGCGCGCGAAGGCGCCAAGGTACTCTGCGCCGACATCAATCTGGCAGCCGCCGAGGAAACGGCCGCCGTCATCGGTTCGGAAGGCGGCCAGGCGTTCGCCATGCGCGTCGACGTTACCCGGAATGCCGATGTCGAAGCCATGGTGCAGGCCTGCCTGCGCGAATACGGCCGCATCGATCTGCTCGACAACAATGTCGGCATTGCCGAAGTCGGCGGCGTCGTCGAACTTGCCGAAGAGGCTTGGGACCGCGTGATGGACATCAACCTGAAGAGCGCGTTCCTGACCATGAAGCACGTCATCCCGATCATGGTGGCGCAGGGCGGCGGCTCGATCGTCAACATCTCCTCGATCGCCGCGCTGCGCTACACCGGCGTGCCTTACGCGACCTATTACGCCTCCAAGGCGGCGCTGAGCCATCTCACGCGCACCACCGCGGTCGAATACGCCGCCGGGCGCGTGCGCGTGAACGCCATCCTGCCCGGGCTTATGGAAACGCCGATGGTCGCCCACAGCGCCGGGCTGGCGAAGGCCTATGCCGAGGGCGACATCGAAAAGATGTGGCAGAAGCGCGCAAGCCAGGTGCCCATGGGCTTTGGCGGGTCCGGCTGGGATGTCGCCTGGGGCGTGGTTTTTCTCGCCAGCGACGAGAGCCGCTATATCACCGGCATCGAACTGGTGATCGACGGCGGGCTGACCCTGAAATATGCCTGAGCGGACTTTGCAAGCCCAAGCCTTCTGCCTTATGTGAAGTCC
>DATJYA010000029.1:0-8584 GCA_035499835.1 Pseudolabrys sp. | reverse complement strand
CAGCACGACAAGCGCGGCGACATTACGCAGGTGGTGCCAGCCGGAAAACAGATAGCTCACCGGCGTCTGGCAAAGCCAGAGCACGGCGGCAAGAACGAGGCCTGCCACGGCGAATTTGATCAGCGACCGGCGCAGCCGCTCATCCATACCGCCATGACCGGCGCGACGGGTGAACCACATCACCAGTCCGAGATTGATCCAGGCGCCGACCGACGTCGCCAGCGCCAGCCCCACCTGCGCGAGCGGCCCCATCAGCAGGAATTTCAGGGCTATGTTGATGGCCGCAGCGATCAGCGCCGCCTTGACCGGGGTCGCCGTGTTGCCGCGGGCAAAGAAGGTGGCAACCGTGCTGCGGATGAGCACGAAAGGCAGCAAGCCGATCGCATAGGCCGCGAGCGTACCGCCTGCGGCGATCGCATCAGCGTCGGTAAAGGCGCCGCGCGCGAACAGGGCGCGCATCAGCAGATCGGGAATGACGATGAAGGCGGCAAGACACGGGATCGCCAGCAACAACGTGAATTCGATCGCCCGGTTTTGCGCATGCGCGGCGCCGCTTTCATCGCCAGCGGCAATGCGCCGCGACATTTCCGGCAACACCACCGTGCCGGCGGCGATGCCGATGACACCGATCGGCAATTGATTGAGCCGGTCGGCGTAATAGAGCGCCGACAGCGCGCCGGTGGCGAGGAAGCTGGCGATGATCGTGTCGGCAAACAACGCGAGTTGCACGCCCATCGAGCCGACGGTTGCCGGGCCGAGCGCGCGGAAAAAGCGGCGTACATCGGCGTCGAGCTCGGGCCAGCGCAGAGCCGGCAGGACGCCGGCGCGCCAAACGTCGGCGCCGACCAGCAAGGCCTGCAATACACCCGAGATGAGGACCCCCCAGGCCGCCGCGTGACCGACCGTAGGGAAGAACGCGCCGAGCGCCAACGTCGCCATCATCGACAGATTGAGCAGTGTCGACGCCGCAGCGGCCGCGGCAAAGCGCTGCAAGGCGTTGAGGATGCCGCCATAGAGCGTCACCAGCGTGATCAGCAACAGGTAGGGAAAGGTGATACGCGTAAGATCGATGGCGAGCGCGAAGCGGCCGGGGTCGCGCGCAAAGCCGGGAGCCAGTAGGTCGATTACTTGCGGCATGAACAGCAGCGCCAGCGCTAGCAGCACGATCTGGCTTGCCAGCAGCAACGTAAATATGCGGTCGGCGAAAATCCCGGCGCGCGCCGCGCCATTCTGTTCACGGATGCCGGCATAGGCCGGCACGAAAGCGGCGTTGAAGGCCCCCTCGGCGAATATGGCGCGAAAATGGTTCGGCAGTCGGAAAGCCACGAAGAACGCATCGGCAGCCGGCCCGGCGCCGAGGACCGCCGCCAAAATGATGTCACGGGCAAAGCCGGTCACCCGCGACAGCAGGGTCAGCCCGCCGACGGTAAGAATGCGTTCAATCATTATCGATTACCTGCCCGTCCCGGGACCTGGGCCGCGAATTCGTCCAGAATCCCTCGTGAACGATACCGATAGTCAGGCACGACGGATTGCCTTAAGACGATTCCTTGGCCAGAACAAATAGCCCTGACGAGCCTCGCCAAATGCCCTCTCCGATCGTTCCTGTCCTGCTTGCTGGCGGCGCCGGAACGCGGCTTTGGCCGGTCTCCCGCGACGCGCTGCCCAAGCAGTTTCTGCCGCTGGTCGGCGACCGCTCGACCTACCAGGAAACGCTGCTGCGCGTGCGCGACGCAATGTTTGCACCGCCGATCGTCATCACCGGGCCGAATTTCCATTTCTTCGCCCGCCGCCAGGCCGAAGATGTCGGCGTCGAGGCAACCGTGGTGATCGAGCCGATGCGCCGCGACTCCGGCGCGGCAATCGCCGCCGCCACCGCTGTCGCGCTCGGGCGCGATCCGGATGCGGTGGTGCTGGCGCTGGCCGCCGACCACATTATTCTCGACGCGGCGGAATTCCGCGCCACCTGTCTTGCCGGACGCGAAGCCGCCGAAGCCGGACGCATTGTGACCTTCGGTATCAAGCCGACGGAGCCGAAGACGAGCTACGGCTATATTTTGCCCGGCGAGGCGATCGGCAAAAACGGCGTGCATACCGTCAAGCGCTTTGTCGAAAAGCCGGACGCCGCCACCGCCGCGCGCTACGTGCATGACGGTTATTTGTGGAACTCGGGAAATTTTCTTTTCCGCGGCAACGTGCTGCTCGCCGAGGTCGCCCGGCTCGAGCCGGAGATGGGCTCGGCGATCGAGGCCGCGGTCAAGAACGCCGGCACCGATCTCGGCTTCCTGCGCCTGCAGGCGGAGGCCTTCGCCCGCGCGCCGCAGAAGTCGATCGATTATGCGGTGATGGAGAAGACCGACCGCGCCGCGGTGGTGGTGGGCAATTTCCGCTGGTCCGACATCGGCAGCTGGGATGCGCTGTTCGACATCACCCCACACAACGCCGACGGCAATGTCGTGCAGGGACCGGTGGTGGCCGTCGATTCAAGCGGCTGCGTCGTGCACTCCGACGGGCGGCTCACGGCCGTCGTCGGCATCAGGGATCTGGTGGTGGTGAGCACGTCGGACGCGGTGATGGTGATCCCGCGCGCCCGCGCGCAGGAGGTGCGCGAGCTCGTCGCCAGGCTCAAGGCGAACAAGCGCCCCGAGGCAACCGACCACAGGCGCGTGCACCGGCCCTGGGGCTATTACGAGTCGATCGACATGGGCGAGCGCTTTCAGGTCAAGCGCATCGTCGTCGTCCCCGGCGGCACATTGTCGCTGCAGAAACACCAGCATCGCGCCGAGCATTGGGTGGTGGTGCGCGGCACCGCCGAGGTAACCACCGGCGAGGCCATCCGCGCGGTGCACGAAAACGAGTCGGTCTATATCCCCATCGGCACCGTCCACCGGCTGGCCAACAAGGGCAAGATTCCCCTCGAACTCATCGAGGTGCAGACCGGCAGCTATCTCGGCGAGGACGATATCGTGCGCCTCGACGACATCTACAAGCGCAGCTAGCCGGTTACAGCAGCTTGAAACGGGTCATGGCCTCGATGACATCGTGGGCCAGAGTTTCGGCATCCTTGGTCCCGGCCCTTAGACGCAACTCGGGTTGTTCGGGCGCCTCGTAGGGCTGATCGACGCCGGTAAAGTTCTTGATCTCGCCGGCCAGGGCGCGCCGGTAAAGGCCCTTGGGGTCGCGCGCAATGCATTCCGCAATGGGAGTGTCGACAAAGATCTCGAGGAATTCGCCCTCCTCGAGCAGTTCGCGAACCATGCGCCGCTCGGCACGGAACGGCGAGATGAACGAGCACAGCACGACCAGCCCGGCCTCGGTCATGAGCTTCGCCACCTCGCCGATGCGGCGGATGTTTTCCACGCGGTCGACCTCGGTAAAGCCGAGATCGCGATTGAGCCCGTGGCGGATATTGTCGCCGTCGAGCATGAGCGTATGAACGCCGCGCGCGTGCAGCCCCGCTTCGACGAGGTTGGCAATGGTCGATTTGCCGGCGCCGGAAAGGCCGGTGAACCAGAGCACCGCCGGACGGTGGTGCATGAGTTCGGAGCGGCTGGCCTTGCTGACGGTGATCTTCTGGTGATGGACGTTGGTGGCTCGGCGCAATGCGAAATCGATCATGCCGGCCGCCAGCGTCTCGTTCGAATAGCGGTCGATCAGGATGAAGGCGCCGGTCTGGCGGTTGTCGGTATAGCTGTCGAAAACGACGGAGCGGGCGACGGACAGGTTGCAGACGGCAACTTCGTTCAGCGCCAGCGTCTTGGCGGCAACCTTCGAAAATGTATTGACGTCAAGCTTGTGCTTGAGCTCGGTGACCGTCGCCGCGATCGTGCAATGGTTGATCTTCATCAGGTAGGAGCGGCCGGGCAGCAATGGCTCGGTGCCCATCCAGACCAGATGCGCGCTGAATTGATCAGCCACCTGCGGCCGGTCGCGCAGCGCCGCCAGCATGTCGCCGCGAGCGATGTCGATTTCGTCGGCAAGCGTGACGGTGACGCTGTCGCCGGCCTCGGCCACGGTGACGCCGTCGCCGACCGCCTTGACCTTCGTCGTCTGTCCGGAAGGCAGGACCACGATTTCATCGCCGGGCGCTATCCGCCCGCTGGCAATGGAGCCGCTGAAGCCGCGGAAATCGGAATTCGGCCGGTTGACCCACTGCACCGGCATGCGGAGCGGCTTGGCGGCGCGATCTTCGCTCACATCGACCGTTTCGAGATAGTCGAGAAGATGCGGTCCCGAGTACCACGGCGTGCGCTTGCTGCGCGACGAGACGTTATCGCCGTAGCGGGCCGACATCGGAATGGCTTTGATCTCCCTGAAGCGAAGGTCGGCGGCAAATCGGGTGAATTCGGCGACGATGCGGTCGAATACGGCGCGGTCGAAATCGACGAGATCGATCTTGTTCACTGCAAGGACCGCATAGCGAATGCCCAACAGGCTAGCGATGATGGCGTGGCGGCGGGTCTGGCTCAGCAGACCCTTGCGCGCATCGACAAGCAGGACGGCGAGTTCAGCATTGGATGCACCCGTCGCCATATTGCGGGTGTATTGTTCGTGGCCCGGCGTATCCGCAACGATAAAGGCGCGCCGCGGCGTCGAGAAATAGCGGTAGGCGACGTCGATGGTGATGCCCTGCTCGCGTTCGGCCTCCAGGCCGTCGAGCAGCAGCGCGAAATCGACATCGGCGCCGGTGGTGCCGTGCTTTTTCGAGTCGCGCTCGAGCGCGGCAAGGTGGTCGTCGAAGATCAGATTCTGTTCGTAGAGCAAGCGGCCGATCAACGTCGATTTGCCGTCATCGACCGAGCCGCAGGTAAGAAAGCGCAGGCCCGGGCGCGTGTCCACCGTATCGATACGCACGGCCTTCTCAGCAGTGATCGACGCGGGGCTGCCCATCAGAAATACCCCTCGCGCTTTTTCTTTTCCATCGAGCCGGCTTCGTCGCGATCGATGACGCGGCCCTGCCGTTCGGAGGTGCTCGATTCACGCATTTCGGCGATGATCGCATCGAGCGTGCCGGCATTGGAAATAATGGCGCCGGTCAGCGGATAGCAGCCCAACGTGCGAAAGCGAACCTGCATCATGCGCGGCGCTTCGCCAGGCTGCAGCGGCAGCCGCTCGTCATCGACCATGATCAGCGCGCCGTCGCGCTCCACGATCGGCCGCTTCTTGGCGAAGTAGAGCGGCACCACCGGAATATCTTCGGCGCGGATATATTCCCAGACGTCGAGCTCGGTCCAGTTCGACAGCGGAAACACGCGCATGGACTCGCCGGTTTTGATGCGGGTGTTGAACAACCTCCAGAGCTCGGGACGCTGATTACGCGGATCCCAGGCGTGGCTTGCCGAGCGATGGGAGAAGATACGCTCCTTGGCGCGGCTCTTTTCCTCGTCGCGCCGCGCGCCGCCGAAGGCCGCGTCGAACTTCCATTTGTCGAGCGCCTGACGCAATCCTTCCGTCTTCATGACTTGCGTGTGCATGGCGGAGCCGGACGCGACCGGGGAAATTCCACGCGCAAGACCCTCCTCGTTGACGTGCACAATGAGATCCATGCCAAGTCGGGCGGCGGTCTCGTCGCGGAACGCAATCATCTCGCGAAATTTCCAGGTCGTGTCGACGTGAAGCAGTGGAAACGGCGGCTTCGACGGATAGAACGCCTTTTGCGCGACGTGCAGCATCACGCTCGAGTCTTTGCCGATGGAATAGAGCATGACCGGGTGGCCAAATTCGGCCACCGTCTCACGGATGATATAGATTGCTTCCGCCTCAAGCTGGCGCAAACGGATATGGCTGTTACGCCAGCTCATTGCGGCAAACTCCCGCGGCATTGCCATAGTAAATAATCGATTACCCAGTCGACCAACGGTAATGGTCGGATTCTTTTATGAAGATGCTGTTTACGCCGACAGCGCGCGGCGCACGGCCCCGATAATGCGCTCCTGTGTGGACGCATCAAGATAGGCGTGCATCGGCAGGCTGATCACTTCCGCGGCAAGGCGCTCGCTCACCGCCACGCCGCCCTCGCCCACCGGATAATGCTTGTAGGCCTGCTGGCGATGCAGCGGGATCGGGTAATAAACAGCGGTCGGAATGCCGTCCACCTTCAACGAAGCGGCAAAGGCTTCGCGGCGGCCGGCGGGCAGCCGGATGGTGTATTGCGCCCAGACCGCCGTTAAGCCTTCGGGAACCGTAGGAACCATTACCGCGCCGCCGAGTTCCTCGGCATAGCGGCGGGCGACATCATTGCGTGCGTCGATCTCGCCGGAGAAAATCTTCAGCTTCTCGCTCAGGATCGCGGCCTGGATGGTGTCGAGGCGGGAGGCAAGGCCGATACGGACATTGTCGTATTTGTCGCTGCCGTGGCCATGCATGCGCAGGCTGCGCAGCGTGTCGGCCATGCCGGCGTCGTCGGTGAGTACAGCTCCGCCGTCGCCGTAGCAGCCCAGCGGCTTGGCCGGAAAGAAGCTGGTAGCCGTGACATCACCAAAAGTTCCAAGACGGCGCCCCTTGTAGGCGGCGCCGAAGGCTTGCGCCGCGTCATCGAGAACGAAGAGGTCTTCCGCCATGGCGGACGCAGCGACCGCGTCATGATCGGCCGGCAGACCGAAGAGATCGACGGGGATCACCGCCTTCGGCTTGAGGCCGATGCGCCTGGCCGTGACGATCGCTCCAGCGATGCCTTTAGCGTCGATGTTGAAGGTGGCCGCGTCGACATCGACGAATATCGGCGTGGCGCCGACCAGCGCCGCGACTTCCGCCGTGGCGCAGAACGTGAACGAGGGGCAGATGACAGCATCGCCCGGGCCGATGCCCTTGGCGCGCAAGGCCAGCACCAGGGCGTCGGTGCCGCTGGCGCAGGTCACCGCATGGCGCGCCCCACAGAAGGCGGCAAGTTCCTCCTCGAAGGCGCGCACTTCGGGGCCGAGGATGAACTGACAATGCTCGAGCACGCGTGCGATGGCCGCATCGATGGCCGGACTGAGGCGGCGCCGTTGCGCGGCAACGTCGATGAACGGAATGGGCGGCATTTGCGGGCGCAGATTCATGAAATTTCCGAAGGTTAATGGCCGCGCTCAGCCGGCGACCACGCGAGGAGCCTGACGTTGCGCCGGCGTAACCGCCGGACGCCCAATCAGACATCGCGTCGCGATCTCCAGGCTGGCGACCGCCTCTTCACCGGTGACCGCCGGTGACGCACCGGTTTGCGACGCGCGCAGGAAGGCCAGCAGTTCCGAGCGCAACGGCTCGGCATGGCCGACCGAGAGGTGCCGCATCGAATAGCTGCCATCGGGCTGAAAGCCGAAGCACTCGGTGACCTGGCGCGTCAGCAGGTCACCCATGACGTATTTACCGCGGGTGGCGACGGTGACGCTGCGCGCCTTGAAGGGCGTGAGCCAGTTGGTGTTGATGTGGGCGAGCACGCCCGATGCGGTGCGGAACTGCAGCAGCGCAATGTCCTCGCGCTCGGCAACGGCGCTCGACAATTGCGGCTGCACTTCGGTGATATCGGAATCGGTGAACCAGCGAATCAGGTCGATGTCGTGCACCGCGAGGTCGATCACCACCCCGACGTTCGACATGCGCGGCGGGAACGGACCGACACGGGTGATGGCGATCGAAAGGATGTCCTCATTGCGGATCGCTTCCTTAATCGCCTCGACCGCCGGATTGAAGCGCTCGACGTGGCCGACCATCAAGGTGACGCCGGCGCGGCGCGCGGCGGCGATAATCTCGCGGCCTTCTTCAACCGACGAAGCGATCGGCTTTTCCACCAGCACGTGGACGCCGCGCGCAATGCAGGTCAGCGCGAGATCGCGATGCAGATGCGTCGGCGCAGCAATGGTGATGCAATCGACGCCAAGCCCGAGCAAGGCATTGACGTCGGCGACAGCGGCGCAGCCGAGCGCGCGGGCCACGAATTCGGCCTGCTTGCGATCGGGATCAGCAACGCCGACAAGCTCGGCGCCGGGAATGCCGGCAAACACGCGAGCATGATTGCTGCCCATCACACCGACGCCAACGACGCCCACGCGCAATGGCCGTTCCGCGCCTTGTGCGGTCTCTTGCGTCATGTCGCGACGAATGCCCCTCGTATCACGTCCTGCAAACCCCGCCATCCCACTAGCACGGCCCATGACAATTTGGCGACCGTCTCACGGTCGTCACGCGAACACGTTTTGATTCAATGCGTTACAGCCCCTTTTGCCAACGACCAGCAAACCGATGCGTCAGGGGCTGGCGCAAGCCCTATTCGGCAGCGCGTGAGGCCGGTACCGACAGCCGCAGGCCGGCGGCGAGCGCGTCCTCGCGGAAGGCCTTCACGGCGCCCAGCGAGAGTTCCGCCGCGGTCATGGTCCCGAGCGCCGGCAGCTTCTTGAGCACGTCGGCTGGCGCCGTAATGATATGGCAGCGCATGGCATCGGCCTCGACCACGTTGAACACTTCACGGGTCGAAGCCCAGATGATCTCGACATTGTCGGTCTTGCGTGCGCGCGAAACCGCGTCCTGCATGATCGGCCGATAGTCGATGCCGAAATCGGCAAGCCTGCCGGCGAACACGGAAACGCAAGCCGCCGCGCCGCCGTCGAGC
>DATJYA010000028.1:0-2636 GCA_035499835.1 Pseudolabrys sp. | reverse complement strand
GCCTGCGCCGGGCAAATCGCCTCGCACAGCTTGCAGGCGATGCAGCGCTCCTCGCCGTTGGGATAACGGCGCAACGCGTGCTCGCCGCGGAAGCGCGGGCTGAGCGGCCCCTTCTCGAAGGGATAGTTCAGCGTCGCTTTCGGCCTGAAGAAATAGCGCATGGCGAGCCACATGCCGCTCACGAATTCGGCGAGGAACAATCCTTTCGCTGCGCGATCGAGCCTCATCGCATCCTCACTGTGACCCCGCCACGCCGTACTCGACCACGGCGGCAACGATCGCCACCATGGCGAGCGACAGCGGCAGGAACACTTTCCAGCCGAGCCGCATCAGCTGGTCGTAGCGGTAGCGCGGCACGATGGCCTTGACCAGCGAGAACAGGAAAAACAGCATCGAGGCCTTGAGCACGAACCAGATCACGCCCGGCACCCAGGTGAACGGCGGATAGGGGATGGGCGGCAGCCAGCCGCCGAGGAACAGGATCGAGCCCATGGCGCACATGGTGCAGATCGCCACGTATTCGCCGAGCATGAACAGCACGTAGGGCGTCGAGCCGTATTCGACCATGAAGCCGGCGACCAGTTCCGATTCCGCCTCGACGAGATCGAAGGGCGGCCGGTTGGTTTCCGCCAGCGCCGAGATGAAGAAGACGACGAACATCGGCAGCAGCGGCAGCCAGTACCAGTTCAAGAAGCCGAGCCAGGGCAGCCCGAGGGTATTCGCCAGCCCGTGCTGCTGCGCGGCAACGATGGCCGACAGGTTCAGCGAGCCGGCGCAGAGCAGCACCGTGATGATGACGAAGCCGATGGAGACTTCGTAGGACACCATCTGCGCCGCCGAGCGCAACGCCGCGAGGAACGGATATTTCGAATTGGAGGCCCAGCCGGCCATGATGATGCCGTAGACCATCAGCGAGGAGATGGCGAAGATGTAGAGCACGCCGACATTGATGTCGGCCACCACCCAACCGGCATTGACCGGGATCACCGCCCAGGCGGCGAGCGCCAGCACGCAGGACACGAGCGGCGCCAGGATGAACACGCCCTTGTTCGAGCCCGACGGGATCACCGGCTCCTTGAGCGCGAATTTGAGCATGTCGGCAAAGGACTGGAACAAGCCCCACGGCCCGACCACATTGGGGCCGCGCCGCATCTGCACTGCCGCCCAGATCTTGCGGTCGGCGTAAAGCACATAGGCGATGGCGACGAGCAGGATCACCAGCAGCAGGATCGACTCCGCGGCGATGATGATCACCGGCCAGAGGTAATCCCAGAAGAATTCGGTGACGGTCATGGCCCCTACTCCGCCGCCGTCAGCGGCGCGTTCTTGGCCGCCGCATGGGCCAGCGCCGAACATTCGGCCATGATGGCGGAGGCGCGCGCGATCGCATTGGTGAGATAGAAATCGGCATGCGCCGCGCGGAATGGCGCCTTGTCGGCGCTGCCGCCGAGCTTGGCCAGCGCCTTGATGTCGGCGGCGTCGCCGGCGGCGATTCCGTCAATACGCATCAGATGCGGGTGCGCGGCAAACAGCGCCTGCCGCAATCCGGTCAGTGAGTCGAACGGCAGCTTGCGACCGAGCACCTCGGAGAGCGCGCGCAGGATCGCCCAGTCTTCGCGCGCCTCGCCGGGCGGGAAGCCGGCGCGGTTGGCCATCTGCACGCGGCCCTCGGTGTTGACGTAGAGGCCGGATTTTTCCGGATAGGCGGCGCCGGGCAGGATCACGTCGGCGCGATGGGCGCCGCGGTCGCCGTGAGTGCCGATATAGACGACAAAGGCGCCGGCCGGCACGTCCACTTCATCGACGCCGAGCAGGAACGCGACGTCGAGCGCGTTCGGCGCCAGCATGCCTGCGGTGTCCATGCCGCCGTCACCGGGCACGAAACCGATATCGAGCGCACCGGGCAACGCCGCCTCGGTATGCAGAATGTTGAAGCCGTTCCAGCCGTCCTTGATGACGCCGAGCGAGGCCGCCGCCTTCGCCGCCATCGCCAGCACGGCGGCGCCGTCCGCGCGGTTGAGCGCGCCCTGGCCGATGATGAACATCGGCTTTTCCTTGTCGGCCGGCGCGTGATCGACGAACTGCGCCAGGCTCTCCGGCCCGGCGCCGAGATAGTTGTAGTTATAGGTGAGGTCGGCTTTTTCGCCGATGAGGCCGATAAGCACATTGCCCCTGAGGTAGCGTTTGCGGATGCGGGCGTTGAGCACCGGCGCCTCGCGCCGCGGATTGGCGCCGATCAGCATGATGGCGTCGGCCTGGTCGATGCCGGCAATCGTCGAATTGAACAGATAGCTGGCGCGGCCGTATTTCGGGTGCAGCGGCGAGCCGGGGTAACGAGTGTCGATATTTCCCGAGCCGAGCGCCGCCATCAGCGCCTTGAGCGCGAACATGTCCTCGACCGCGGCAAGCTGGCCGGCGAGCGCGCCGATGCGCTTGGGCTGCGCCGCCTTCACCTTGTCGGCGATGGCGGCGAAGGCTTCCTTCCAGGTCGCCGGGCGCAGCCGGCCGTTGACGCGCAGATAGGGCTGGTCGAGCCGCTGCGTGCGCAAGCCGTCGACGACGTGGCGGGTCTTGTCGGAAATCCATTCCTCGTTCACGTCGTCGTTGGTGCGCGGCAAAATGCGCATCACCTCGCG
>DATJYA010000027.1:0-8845 GCA_035499835.1 Pseudolabrys sp. | reverse complement strand
CTTTGCCACCCGATGGCAATCGACCGCCGCCGGGAAGCCGCAGTAGACCGCGATCTGGCGCAGGACCGCGGCCAATTCCCGGGGCGTGAGACCGTTGCGCAACGCCCCGCGGAAATGCGCCTCGAACTCGTGCATGCGGCCGAGACAGGCGATCATGCCGAGATTGAGGATGCTGCGCTCGCGCGGCTTCAGCGTGTCGTCGCCCCAGACCGCGCCCCAGCAATATTCCGTGAGCTGAGCCTGGAATTCGCGGTTGAAATCGTCGGTATTGGCGACGGCGCGATCCACATACTCATCGCCCAGGACCTTGCGCCGCATCGCCATGCCGCGTTCGTAAATTGCCTTGTCCATTTGCGTCGACCTCTTCCGGTCGGCGGCCCATTCCGCCGATGGCCGGGAAGTTGACAGCAATCCGCCGATTTCGTCCATTCTCGACGGATGAAGGTCGCGATCGCCGGTGGCGGAATTTGCGGGCTCGCGCTGGCGCTGAACCTGAAGCAGCGCGGCATCGAAGCGCGCGTCTACGAGCGCGCGGCGGAAATAAAGCCGCTCGGCGTCGGCATCACGCTGCTGCCGCATGCCATGCGCGAATTCAGCGCGCTGGGCTTCGGCGACGCGCTGCTCGCCGCCGGCATCGAGAATCGCGAAAGCTGCTTCTTCAACCGCTTCGGCCAGCTCATATACAAGGAGCCGCGCGGCAAGTTCGCCGGCTATCAATATCCGGAGGTCGGCATCCATCGCGGCCGGCTGCACCTGGTCATGGTCGAGGCCGTGCGCGACCGCTTGGGCGCGGACGCCGTCCTCACCGATCATGAGTGCGTCGGCATCGAGCAGGACGACAAAGGCGTCACCATCCGTTTTCGCGGCCGCGACGCCGTGCGCGCCGACGTGGCGATTGCCTGCGACGGCATCAATTCGGCCGTGCGCAAGCAGTTCTATCCGGACGACAAGGTTGTCTTCGCCGGCATCAATACCTGGCGCGGGGTGACGCGGAGAAAGCCGATTCTTGGCGGCCGCACCTATATGCGTGTCGGCTCCATCCTCACCGGCAAGATGGTGATCTATCCGATCATCGATCATGCCGATGCCGAGGGAAACCAGCTCGTTAACTGGATGGCTGAGATCAAGCGCGACACCTACGAGCAGAACGACTGGAACAAGCCGGGCGATCTGGCCGACTTTTTCCCGCTCTACGAGAACTGGCGTTTCCCCTGGCTCGACGTGGCGCAGCTGATCCGCGACGCCGATCAGATCCTGGAATATCCGATGGTGGACAAGGACCCCATCGCCCGCTGGAGCTTCGGCCGGGTGACGCTCGCCGGCGATGCCGCGCATCCGATGTATCCGCGCGGTTCCAATGGCGCGGCGCAGGCCGCGATCGACGCCCGCGTGCTGGCCGATTGCCTGCGCGGCCATGCCGATGCGCGCGAGGCGCTTGCCGCCTACGAGGCGGCGCGCGCGGAACCCGCAGCCCGCGTGGTGCGCACCAACCGCGAACACCCGCCGGATTTCATCAATATCAAGGTCGAACAACTGGTCGGCGACCGACCCTTCGACAACCTCGACGATTACATCACGCAGGACGAATTGCGGGCGCTGTCGGAGAGCTACAAGCGCATCGCCGGCTTCGCGCTGAGCGATGTGGCGGCCGGCGCGGCGGATAAAAATATGTTAATTCAATAGTTTGTAAGGAATCGCAGCACCTTATCCCCACTCTCCCCACTATCCCGCGGGCACAGGATTTGGGCTGCCGGCGCGTTTATCGGTTAGTCGAGGGATTACAATGCACGCGCATTCCACGCTAACGGTCGCCTCATTGCGATGGACGACAGCGACGAAGCGCTCATGGCCCGGGTCGCCCAGGGCGACGAACCGGCCTATCGGCAGCTTGCGCGCCGGCACCTGCCGGCGGCGATTTCGCTCGCGCGCCGCATTCTCGGCAACGCCGCCGACGCTGAGGACGTGGCGCAGGAAGCCATGCTCCGCGTCTGGGTCAATGCGCCACGCTGGCAGCCGCTGGCGCTGTTCCGCACCTGGTTCCGGCGCGTGGTGGTCAATCTCTGTCTCGACCGCAAGCGGCGCGCGCCGTGGGTCGAGCTGGACGCGGCCGGCGAAATCGCCGATCCCGCAGCGGACGCCGGCGAACAGATCGAGCGCAGCGAGCGCGACGACCTGGTTCAGGCGGCGATTGCCAAGTTGCCGGCGCGTCAGCGCACGGCGATCGTGCTTACTTATGCCGAGGGGCTGAGCAATGCCGAAGTCGCAGATATGCTCGGTGCATCGGTCTCGGCGGTTGAAACATTGCTGGTGCGCGGCAAGCAGAACCTGCGCCGCGCCTTGGCACGCGTAATCGAGGGGGAGCAACAAAAATGAACAATGACCGGCTGGACGCAATTCTCAACGAGGCGCTCAAAAGCGATGCGAATGTTTCGCAGGCCGACGAAGCCGCGGCCGCGCGCGTCCTGGCGCGCCTTGGCTCCCTGCCGCGCCAGAAGATGCCGTTCTGGCGGTTGCCCGGCGTGCTGCTCGACTGGCAATTCACGCCGGCGTGGCCGCGCATGGCCGCGCTCGCCAGCTGCGCCGTACTCGGTTTTGCCATCGGCCTGTCCGGCGTCGACCGCACGGTCAGCGAGCCCGGCGCCCCCTATTCTTTCGTCAGCGGGGCATCGAGCCCCGGCCTGTTCGAGCCCGGCCCCGGCAGTGGAGGGTTGCCATGAGCGTCGCCCAATTCGCCCCAATTTCGGTTGCTCGCGGCGGATCGCGCTGGCTGCTGCTCGGATCGCTGGCGCTCAATCTGTTCTTTGTCGGCGTGGCGGTGGCGATGGCGGTGCGCGCGCCGGCCAAATCCTGGTGGGACCAGGATGTGTTCGTGCGTGTCGACCGGCTGGCAGCGACATTGCCGCAGGCGGATGCCGCCGCGCTGCGTTCGCTGATTCAGTCCAACCATGACGCCATCGAGAGCACCCAGGCGAACTATCGCGCTTCGCAGGACGCTATTCGCGCGACGCTGCGCGCCGAGCCGTTCGAAGTCGAAGCCATGCGCGCGGCCATGACCGGTATGCGGGCCGCCCGGCAAAGTTACGATCAGACCATACAGGGGGTCTTCGCCACGGCGGCGGCGCAGATGTCACAGGCGGGGCGAAATGCTCTGGCCGACTGGCCCCCGGGGCACAAATCCGCGCGCAAGGACCAGTAAATCCGGCTACGTTCCCGGCCGGCCTCGATTTCGGGCATTTGCGAAAGTCGCTGGTATGCGTCGCGGCAGGATTGGAAGCGGAGCGGGAACGAAACGGCAGGCCTGGCCCTTCGTGATGATGATCTCGACCCTCGCTTTGATGCTGCCTCTCGGCGGCTGCCTGCTCTCCGGCGACAAGCCTGAGCCAGGCCTCGATATTCCCGTCAAATATACCGGCAGCACCGCCGCTCCGGCGGCCGAAGCGGCGCTGCCGCCGCTCGACTGGTGGACCAAATTCCATTCCAGGGAATTGACCGAGCTCATCGAGCAGGCGCGCGCGGCCAACCTCGACATCGCCGCAGCCATCGCCCGCATCGTGCAGGCTGACGCGCAAGCCCGCATCACCGGCGCGGCGCTGTTGCCGACGGTCGGTCTTGGCGGCACCGCGACGCATCTGCGCACCTCTCAATCGTCCGCGGCCGGCAGCACGACCGGGTCTCTTGGCGGCTCCGAGCGCGATCTGCTCTCGACCTCGCTCACCGCCAGCTACGAGATCGATTTCTGGGGCAAGAACCGCTCCGCCCAGCGCGCGGCGGAAGAAAGCGCGGTCGCCACCCGTTACGACCGCGAAGTGGTCGGGCTGACCACGGTGGTCGCCACCGCCAACGCCTATTTTCAGGTTCTTGCCGCGCAGGACCGGCTGCAGGTCGCGCGCGAGAATCTGCAAAGCGCCACGCGCGTGCTCAACCTGATCAATCAAAGGCTCGGTGCCGGCACGGCATCGGCCCTGGAAGTTGCCGAGCAGCAAAGCGTGGTCAATACGCAGAAGGCGACGATCCCGCCGCTGCAGCAAACGCTGACGCAAAACAGGAATGCACTGGCGCTGCTGATCGCGCGCTCGCCCGAGCATGTCAGCATCCGCGGCGGCAGCCTGCGCGCGATCGCCTATCCGCGGGTAACCCCCGGCCTGCCGTCGGAACTGCTGACGCAGCGGCCCGACATCCGCGAGGCCGAAGCGCGGCTCGCCGCTGCCGACGCCAATGTGGAGAACGCCCGCGCGCAATTCCTGCCCAGCATTACGCTCACCGGCGAAGGCGGCTACCAGAGCGCGATCCTGCGAACCCTGTTGCGGCCGGAGTCGGCGTTCTACACGGCGACCGCCGGGCTGACGCAGCCGATCTTCGAGGGCGGAAGGCTGCTCGGCAATCTCGACCTGCAGAAGGGGGTACAGGATGAACTGCTGCAGAATTACCGCAAGGCGGTGATCTCCGGCTTCACCGACGTGGAGAACGCGCTCGACGCCATCCGGCAGACGGCGCTGCGCGAACGGCTGCAGCAGGACGTGGTGACGGCGTCGCGCACCGCCTTCGACATCTCGGAGCAACGCCTGCGCGAAGGCACCATCGATCTCGTCACCGTGCTGCAGACGCAACAGACCCTTTACCAGGCCGAGGATACCCTGGTGCAGGCGCGACTCGCCCATGTGCAGGCAATCGTCAGCCTTTATCAGGCGCTCGGCGGCGGCTGGCTGCCGAAACCCGTGGAAACCTCCGATGCACGGTGAAGCGCCAAAGCAGATGCTGGCAAAGGCCAAGCCGAGGCGGCGCCACACGCTTGTCGTCAGCGCGCTGCTGATCGCGCTGATCGCGGCGGCGGTCTACTACCTCACCGGGCCGATGCAGCAGCAGCGGCGCAGCCGTCTCGCCACCGACAATGGCCCGGTACCGATACTGGTGGCAGCGGCAAAGACTGCCGATGTGCCGGTCTATCTCGATGCCGTCGGCACCATCAAGGCGCTCAACACCGTAACCGTGAGCCCGCAGGTCGACGGCAAGCTGCTCAGCGTCGGTTTCAAGGAAGGCCAGGACGTGAAGAAAGGCGATGTGCTCGCGCGCATCGATCCGACCATCTATCAGGCGCAGCTCGACCAGGCGATCGCCAAGAAGGCGCAGGACGAGGCGGTGCTGGCGAACGCCAAGACCGATCTCGACCGCTACGAGAAACTGGCGGCGACCAATGCCATCAACCGCCAGCAGGCCGACACACAACGGGCGCTGGTGCAGCAGGATGCCGCGCTGGTGCAGGCGGACCAGGCGGCGATCGAGAACGCGCAGGCCACCCTCGGCTACACCACGATCGTCGCGCCGATCGACGGCCGCACCGGCGTGCGCATGGTGGATGAGGGTAATATCGTCCACGCCTCAAGCTCGCCCGGCATCGTCGTCATTACCCAGCTCAAGCCGATCTCGGTGATCTTCAACCTGCCGCAGCAGAACCTCGCCGAGGTCAACAGCGCCTTCGCCAAGGGCCCGCTGCCGGTCGATGCGCTGCGCTCCGACGATAATTCGGTGATCGACCACGGCACGCTGACCGTGCTCGACAACCAGGTCGATGCCTCGACCGGAACCGTGAAGCTCAAGGCCGAGTTTCCCAACGCGAATATCCAGCTTTGGCCGGGGCAGTTCGTCAATGTGCAGCTTCTCATCGATACGCTGAAGCAGGTCGTGGTGATCCCGACCGGCGCGGTGCAACGCGGGCCCAACGGCACCTTCGTTTATGTCGTCGGCGACGACAATGCCGCCAAGCTTCGCCCGGTCACGGTGTCGAAGCAGGACGAGACGCAATCCGTCATCGCCAAAGGACTGACGCCGCCGGAGCGCGTCGTCACCACCGGCTTTGCCCGGCTCACCGATGGCGCCAAGGCCGAGATCGGCAGCGCCGACGGGGCTGCGCCGGCGCAAAACGCGCGCCCCCGCAGCGGTCAGCGCGCGACCGGCAACCGCACGGGCAGCGGCAACGGGGCAAGACCGAACGCGCCGCCATGAGCGTGTCCTCACCCTTCATCCAGCGCCCGATCGCCACCTCGCTGCTCGGCGTCGCGGTGATGCTGGGGGGCCTGCTCGGCTACTGGTGGCTGCCGATATCGGCGCTGCCGCAGGTGGACTTCCCCACCATCCAGGTCACAACCCAGCTTCCCGGCGCCAGCCCCGACACCATCGCTTCGCTGGTGACGGCGCCGCTCGAACGCCAGTTCGGGCAAATCCCGGCGCTCGCCGAGATGAACTCGTCGAGTTCCTTCGGCATCAGCCAGGTAACGCTGCAATTCGATTTGAGCCGTGACATCGACGCGGCGGCGCAGGACGTGCAATCGGCGATCAATGCCGCGGCATCGACGCTGCCGCGCAACCTGCCCTACCCGCCGCTGTACTCGAAGGCGAACCCGGCCGACACCCCGATCATCACGCTGGCGCTCACCTCCGACTCGATCGACCAGCGCACCTTGAGCGACATGGCCGACACCATCATGGCGCCGCGGCTCTCGGAACTCACCGGCGTCGGCCACGTCTCGGTGCAGGGCGGCATCCGCCCGGCAATCCGCATCCAGGCCGATCTGTCGCGGCTCGCCGCCTACGGCATCGGCCTCGAGGATCTGCGCACGGCGATCGTCGGCGCCAATGTCGCCGGCGCCAAGGGCTCGCTCGACGGCATGCATCAGTCCTACACCATTGCCGCCAACGACCAGATCACCAGCGCCAATGTCTACAAGACGGTGATCGTCGCCTACCGCAACGGCGCGCCGGTGCTGCTCAGCGACGTCGCCGACGTCGTCAACGGCCTGGAAAACACCAAGGTCGGCGCCTCGTATCAGGGCAAGCCGGCGATCGTCATCGACGTGCAGCGCCAGCCCGGCGCCAACGTCATCGAAACCGTGAGCCGCGTGCGCGCCGAATTGCCGCGGCTGCGCCGCGCGATCCCGGCGGCCGCCAAGCTCACCATCGTCGCCGACCGCACCACCACCATCCGCGCCTCGATCCACGACGTGCAGTTCACGCTTGTTCTCAGCGTCGGTCTCGTCGTGCTCGTAGTGCTGATCTTCCTGCGCACCGTGCGCGCCACCATCATCGCCGGCGTGGCGCTGCCGCTGTCGCTGATCGCGACCTTCGGCGTCATGTGGTTTGCCGGCTTCTCGCTCGACAACCTGTCGCTGATGGCGCTGACCATCGGCACCGGCTTCGTGGTCGACGACGCCATCGTCATGATCGAGAACATCGTCCGCCATATGGAGAACGGCGAGCCGCCGTTGCGGGCGGCGTTGCGCGGCGCCAGCGAAATCGGCTTCACGGTGATTTCGCTGACGATGTCGCTGATCGCGGTGTTCATCCCGCTGCTGTTCATGACCGGCCTCGTCGGCCGCATGTTCCGCGAATTTGCGCTGACGCTGAGCATCGCGGTGGTGGCTTCCGCCGTCATTTCACTGACGCTGACGCCGATGATGTGCGGGCGGATCCTGCGCGCAGGGCACGACGGCACCGCCGGAGCGGTGACCCGCCATTTCCATGAAATGATCGAGCGCTCGGTCGAGGGCTATCACGCAAGCCTGCTCTGGGTGCTGCGCCACCAGCGCGCGACTCTGTTCGTGACGCTGCTCACCCTCGCCACCACCATCGGCCTCTATATCGTCGTGCCCAAAGGCTTCCTGCCGCAGCAGGACACCGGCCTGATCACCGCCATTACCGAGGCGGGAACCGACGTCTCGTTCGACACCATGCAGCGCCTGCAAAAGCAGGTTGAAGACGCGATCCGCGCCGACCCCGACGTCACCGGCGTGGTGTCGGTGACCGGCGTCAGCCCGATCAATCCCACGCCCAATGCCGGCCATTTGTCCATCAACCTGCGTGCGCGCGACAGCCGCAGTTCGAGTGTCAGTGAAATCGTTGCGCGGCTTCAGGACGCGGTCGCCGGCATTCCCGGCATGACGGTCTATTTCCAGGCCGCGCAGGATATCCAGATTTCGACGCGTACGAGCCGCGCCCAATATCAATACACGCTGGTCGACACGGATCCCGCCGAACTTACCGAATGGGCGCAAAAGCTCGTCGACAAGCTGCGCAGCGAGCCGGCGCTGCGCGAAGTGGCCTCGGAGGCGCAGGAGGGCGGCCCACGGGTCATGGTGCAGGTCGACCGCGGCGAGGCCGGGCGGCTCGGCGTTTCCATGCAGAGCGTGACCGACACCCTCGACGACGCCTACGGGCAGCGGCAGATCTCGACCATTTACGCGCAGTCGAACCAGTACCGCGTCATCCTCGAGGCGCAGCCGCGCTATCAGCAGGACCCGAATTCGCTGTCCAAGATTTACGTCACCGGCGCGACCACCTCGACCGGCACCACCGCCACCGTTTCCAACAACGCCACCGGCACGACCAACACCAACACCACGGCGACGCCGAATACCGTCACCGGCAACAACCAGGTGCTGCTGTCCGCCTTTGCCCATTTCGAGAACACGGCGGCGCCGCTGGTGATCTCGCACGAAGAGCAGTTCCCCTCCGTCACCATCAGCTTCGATCTGGCTCCGGGCTATGCGCTCTCCGACGCCGTCGCCGTGGTCACCGCGGCGCAGCGCGCGATCGGCATGCCGTCGACGGTGACCGGCACCTATTCCGGCGAAGCCGCCGAATTCGCCAAATCGCTGAGCGGCGAGCCTTGGCTCATCCTCGCCGCCGCAATCGCCATCTACATCGTGCTCGGGGTGCTCTACGAAAGCTTCATCCATCCGCTCACCATTCTCTCGACGCTGCCGTCGGCGGGCGTCGGCGCGCTGCTCGCGCTGATGCTGTTCGGCTACGACCTGTCGGTGATCGCGCTGATCGGCATCGTGCTGCTGATGGG
>DATJYA010000026.1:0-4736 GCA_035499835.1 Pseudolabrys sp. | reverse complement strand
TAAGGCGTTGGACGCATATTGCCGCATGTTCCCCGCCTTGATATGACCACGCCGCCTGTGGCGTCAGGTAGGCGAGGACAGCGGGATGGCGGCCAAGAATGGAGCGATCAAGCTCGTCGCCGGCAACTCGAATCCCGCGCTAGCCAAGGCGATCTCCGACTATCTCAAGACCCCGCTGACCAAGGCGGTGGTGCGGCGTTTCGCCGATATGGAAATCTTTGTCGAGATTCAGGAAAACGTGCGCGGCGCCGACTGCTTCGTCATCCAATCGACCTCGTTTCCGGCCAATGACCACGTCATGGAATTGCTGATCATCATTGATGCGCTGCGCCGCTCGTCGGCCCGCCGCATCACCGCGGTGATCCCCTATTTCGGCTATGCGCGGCAGGACCGCAAACCGGGCCCGCGCACGCCGATCTCGGCGAAGCTCGTTGCCAACCTCATCACCCGCGCCGGCACCGACCGCGTGATGACGCTCGATCTGCACGCCGGGCAGATCCAGGGCTTCTTCGATATCCCGACCGACAATCTCTACGCCTCGCCGGTGATGGTGCGCGACATCAAGGAGCGCTTCAAGCTCGACAACGTCATGGTGGTGTCGCCCGACGTCGGCGGCGTGGTGCGCGCGCGCGGCCTTGCCAAGCGCATCAACGCGCCGCTAGCCATCATCGACAAGCGCCGCGAGCGCGCCGGTGAATCCGAAGTCATGAATGTCATCGGCGAAGTCGCCGGCTATACCTGCATACTGGTCGACGACATCGTCGATTCCGGCGGCACGCTGGTGAATGCCGCCGACGCGCTGCTCGCGCAAGGAGCAAGGGACGTCTACGCCTATATCAGCCACGGCGTGCTGTCCGGCGGCGCCGTCGCCCGCATCGCCAAGTCGCGGCTCAAGGAACTGGTGATTACCGATTCAATTCAGCCGACCAAGGAAGTGCTCGAAGCGGGGAATATCCGTACCATCGAAATCGCCACGCTGATCGGCGAGGCGATCGGCCGCACCGCGTCCGAGGAATCGGTGTCGAGCCTGTTCGATTAGCGACCCGGTCAATTGCATTCCTTCCTGTAGAGCGTAACGGCGGACTGGAATTCGCCATAGGCCGACTGGACGCGGCCGAACTCCCGGGCGCAGGTATCGCGGCCCAGGCTGTTGGCCACGCAGTTTGAGAAGTGCTGCAGCGCGTCGGTGAGGCGCGGCAGCACGGAATTGTAGTCGCTGACCGCGTCGCTGCACTCGTCGGCGCGGGCGCGCTGGAAGGCGGTCAACGAGATGATGATTGCGAAAATTCCAATCGATCGAATCACGCGCAACCTCCTCTGACTCCGGCTTCGCCTGTCTTTATCGTCGCCGGAAGAATTCGCGGTGTCGAGCCGGTCCCGCTCCTTTGCGTCGACGTGCCGATTCCGCAGGACTTATCCACGGAAAGAGTCAAATCAGACTCGGATTGGCTGTGGACAGCGAGTCCCGCGGCGTTGCCTAAGCCCCGCAAATCACCGCTGATTACGCCTCGATACTGCCTTTGGTAGCGCGAATCGACCGGGGTATAGTCAGTTGCCCCGGTGATTCGTTTAAGCGGTCAAGGCATTCCCGTACCCCCGGCGTTCGCAAAGCGACGCGGCCCGCCGCAAGGCCGCAGACCGTGCCTTGTGCGTGCGGCGGCGTCCGATTCCCTGGCTCGAGCAAAGCGGAGACGGCATGTCCCTTATCAGCTACGCCGACGGGCAGCGCATCAATCCGCTCGACGTGGTGGAGCGGCTCGCGGCGGTCAATGACTGGTCGTTCGAGCGCGCCAGCGACGACGAGATCACCATCCTGGTCACCGGCAAGTGGACCGACTATCAGCTGTCCTACACCTGGATGAATGACATCGAGGCGCTGCACCTGGCCTGCGCCTTCGACCTCAAGGTGCCGGAACGTCGCCGCGGCGAAGTGCAGACGCTGATTTCGCTGATCAACGAGCAGATGTGGATCGGACATTTCGACCTGTGGACGCAGGAGGGCATAGTCATGTTCCGCCACGCGCTGTTGCTGGCGGGCGGGGTCGAGGCGTCCGGCAAGCAATGCGAGTCGCTGCTCGGCACCGCGCTCGATGCCTGCGAGCGCCATTTCGCCGCTTTCCAGTTCGTGGTCTGGGCCGGCAAAGCCGCACGCGAGGCGCTCGACGCCGCCATGTTCGAGACGTCGGGCGAGGCCTAGTCGCCTTTATCCGCCGTTGCGCGGTATTGTCCCCCGTCATGGCCCGCAAACCGCAACCGCTCAAATCCATCGGCTCGCTGCTGCTGGTCGGCGCCGGCAAGATGGGCTCGGCCATGCTCGAGGGCTGGATCGCGCGTGGGCTCGATGCGAAAAAGATCACGGTGATCGAGCCGCAGCCCGCCAGGACGATCAGGGCGCTGGCGCGGCGCGGGCTCAAGCTCAATGCCAAAGGCAAGGCCGCGCCGGCCGCCGCCGTCGTCGTTGCGGTGAAACCGCAGATTGCGCCGGAGGCGCTGCCGTCGATCGTCCCCTATGTCGGCAAATCGACGTTGGTGCTGTCGATCATGGCCGGGCGCACCATTGCCTTCATCGAGGGCGCCCTGCCCGCGGGCGCGGCCATCGTGCGCACCATCCCCAACACGCCCGCGGCCATCGGCCGCGGCATCACCGTTGCGGTCGCCAATGCAGGGGTCAGCGCGCGCCAGCGCCGGCAGGCAACCGATCTGCTCGCCGCCGTCGGCAAGGTCGAATGGGTGAATGACGAGGGCCTGATGGACGCTGTCACCGCCGTTTCCGGTTCGGGCCCCGCCTATGTGTTCCTGCTCGCCGAAGCGATGGCCCAGGCCGGCATTGCCGCCGGTTTGCCGGCCGATCTTGCGGCGCGGCTCGCGCGCGAAACCGTCGCCGGCGCCGGGGAATTGCTGCGCCGCTCCGATCTCGATCCGGCAACGCTGCGGCAGAATGTGACGTCGCCGGGCGGCACCACCGCCGCGGCGCTTGGCGTACTCATGGGCCGGGGCGGCTTCGATGCGCTGCTCACGCAGGCGATTGCCGCGGCCACACGGCGGGGAAGGGAATTGGCGGGGTAATCCCCGCCCTAGAACCGGCGCCTTTGCGGCCCTACATTGGAGGCAGCAGAACAGCACGACAGGAGGAGCCCATGGCCCGCAAACCGAAACGTGCACGCAAAGCGCCCGCCGCGCCGCCCCCGCGCGGCACCTCCGACCGCGACAAGGCGGTCGATGCGCTGATGGCGCTGCTCGCCGAGAATAGTTTCGAGGAGATCGGCCTCGCCGAAATCGCCGGCCGCGCCGGCTTGAAGCTCTCGCAACTGCGCGCCGAATTCGGCTCGACGCTGGCCATCGTCGCCGCGCATATCAAAGACATCGATCGGATCGTGCTCGCCGGCGGCGACGCCGAGATGGCCGAGGAAGGCCCGCGCGAACGGCTGTTCGACGTGCTGATGCGGCGGCTTGAGGCGCTGGCGCCCTACAAGGAGGCGACGCGCTCGCTGCTGCGCTCGGCGCGGCGCAATCCCGGACTTGCCTTTGCGCTCAATGCCATGGCGGCGCGCTCGCAGCACTGGATGCTGGAAGCCGCCGGCATCCGCGTCCACGGGCCGAAAGGCGCGCTGCGCGCGCAAGGTGCGGCGCTGCTGTTTGCCCGCGTGCTCGGCGTCTGGCTCAACGACGATGAGGAAGGTCTCGACCGCACCATGGCCGCGCTCGACCGCGGCTTGTCGAGCGCCGAGCGTTGGGACGGCTTCGTCAGCGACCTGATGTGCATCCCCGCGGCGATTTGCCGCGGCCCGCGCCGCCGGCGCCGGCCGATCGACGAAGGCGCGGCGGAAGCCGACGCGGCCTAAACGGGCACGCGCACCGTCGCGCGCAAGCCGCCGAGCGGTGAGTCGCCGAGCATGATGTCGCCGCCGTGCGAGCGTGCAATGTCGCGGGCGATGGCGAGGCCGAGACCGGTGCCGCCTTCATCCTGATTGCGCGCGTCATCGAGCCGCATGAACGGCTTGAACACTTCCTCGCGCATCGCCGCCGGAATGCCGGGCCCATCGTCATCCACGGTCACGGTGAGCCAGCGATGATCGCGATGACCGGTGATCGAGATCGACGGCGCGTGGCGCGCGGCGTTCGACACCAGATTGGCGAGGCAGCGCTTGAACGCCGCCGGCCGCACGGTGACGACGGGCGGCCCATGAAACACCACGCTGGCCTTGTGGCCGTGCCGTTCGGCATCGAGCCGCATCTCCTCGAGGAATTCCGCCATGTCGGTCGGCGCCGAGCCCTCGCCGAGATCGCCGCGGGCAAAGGCGAGATAGGCTTCCAGCATGCGCGCCATCTCGTCGACGTCCTTCTTCATCGCCTCAGCTTCGGGCGTCTTCTTCTTGATCAACGCCAGTTCGAGCTTGAAGCGCGTCAGCACCGTGCGCAGGTCGTGGGAGACGCCGGCGAGCATCGCGGTGCGCTGCTCGATCGCGCGCTCGATGCGGGTTTTCATTTCGATGAAGGCCTGCGCCGCGCGCCGCACCTCGCGAGCGCCGCGCGGGCGGAAATTCGGCACTTCGCGGCCCTTGCCGAAGCTTTCCGCGGCGTCGGCGAGGCGCAGAATCGGCTTGATCTGGTTGCGCAGGAAAATGATGGCGACGACGAGCAGCACCGTCGAGGTGCCGACCATCCAGAGCAGGAAAATTTCCGAATTGGAGGCGTAAGCCGCGCTGCGCCGCGCAAAGACGCGCATGATGTTCCTG